>DATBUG010000356.1:0-1511 GCA_036516315.1 Citricoccus sp. | reverse complement strand
TCCCTCGTGGCCGTGGGGGCGGGTGCGACCGTGGTCAAGCACGGGAACCGCGGCGCCTCCTCCACCGCCGGCGCTGCCGATGTGATCGAGGCCCTGGGTGTGGACCTCAACCTCCCGGTCGAGCGCGTGGTGGAGTGTGCGGTCAAGGCCCGCATCACCTTCCTCTTCGCCCAGGGATACCACCCGTCCATGAAGTACGTGGCGCCGGCCCGTAAGCAACTGGGCGTGCCGACCGTCTTCAACTACCTCGGCCCGCTCACGAACCCCTCGGGCGTGCGGTCCCAGGCGCTGGGATGCGCCAACGCGCGGATGGCACCGCTGCTGGCCGGCGTGCTGGCCGACCGGGGGCTGCGCGGGCTGGTCTTCCGCGGCAGTGACGGGCGGGACAAGATCACGACGTCGGGCCCGACCACCATCTTCGAGGTCCGGGACGGCACGGTCCAGGAGTACGAACTGCACCCCGAGGAGTTCGGCATCCCCCTGGCGCCGGTGGAGGCGCTGGCCGGCCGGGACGGGGCGTACAACGCCGGGATCGTCCGGGACCTGCTCGCCGGGCGCCGTGGACCGGTCCGGGACGCGGTGGTGCTCAATGCGGCGGCGGGCCTCACGGCCTTCGACACCTCGGCCGAGGGGCATCTGTTCGATCGCATCCGAGCCAACATGGACCGGGCCGTCGAGTCCATCGACTCGGGGGCGGCCCAGTCCGTGCTGGACACCTGGGTGACGGTCTCCAACGCCTGACGGGCGGGCCCGAACGGCGCGGACGGCCAGGTCGGCGCCGCCCGGAGGTGCCCGGGCTCAGCCCTCGACGTTCTCGAACCCGAGGGCGAAACCCTCCTCGAGGTCGTGCTGGGAGTAGGCGCGAAACGCCAGCATGGTCTCCGTGTCCCGGATGCCCTCGACCTTGGAGAGGTGATCCGCGATGACATCGGCCAGACCGTCGAACTCCCGCAGCCGGACCATGGCGATGAGGTCCCACTTGCCGGTGACCGAGTACACCGCCGTCACGCCCTCGAGGTCGGCCAGCTCCGCGGCGCACTCGGGAATGCGCGTGGGGTCGGTCTTGATCATGACGAATGCGGTCACCATGTCGGTTCCTCCTGGTAGCTCGGGTGCGGGATGGTCCGTCCCGTACGGCGGGCGGGCCCCACGCTCATCCTAGGACCGGGGCTGCTGCCGCCGGCGCAGCAGCAGCGTCGTGACGAGGCGGCGGCCGAGCAGGAACGCGCCGAGGACCCCGGCCGTGACGAGCTGGAAAGACAGGGCCGCGCTGTCCCCGAGGAGTACGCGCAACACCAGACCCCCCGCCACGGTGATCACCCAGACCAACACGCCGGCCGGCCAGAGCCCGCTCCAGTTCCGACGGGTCGTCACGGTGGCGGCCGCCCAGGCGAGCAGGAACGGCAGCGCCGTCCAGAGAATGCCCGACGCATCCAGCCCCGAGGCGTGGGTGCGTCGACCCAGCGCGGCGAAGAGGATGATCAACACCACGTCCGCGCCCCACGCGGCCC
>DATBUG010000355.1:0-11108 GCA_036516315.1 Citricoccus sp. | reverse complement strand
CAGGAACCGGGACAGCGTCTGGGCGACGTTCCACGCACCGGTGGACAGGTAGACCACCGGGGAAGTCGGCCGCTGCTCGAGCAGCCGGTGCAGCATCACGGCCATCCCCGGGGTCGCGGTGCGCGCATGCTCGTCCAGGACGAAGGAGTTCCAGGCCGCCAGGAACGGCCGCGGCAGGTAGGTGACGACCACCGTGTCATCGATGTCCGAGACCACGCCGGTGACCGTGCCGTCCTCCACGATGTACACGTCCGAGGTGGCCGCCTCGCTGCCGTCCGAGGTGAGGGTGACCGTCTGCCAGCCCGGCTCCATCTCCACCTCGATCAGGGCGTCCACCACTCCCCCGCGGTCGGCGCGCACGGTGAACGTGCTCCCGCCCGCGTGCACCTTCACCTCGGCGTAGGGCACCGGCGGGGAGGGGAAGTTGTGCCAGCCGCGCAGGCCGTCCTCGACCACCCTGGACAGCCGGCGTCCGTTCTCGAAGGCGTCGTCCGGGGCCATCACCACACGGGAGAACACCCGGATCCAGGAGGTGGTCCCGTACCCGGTGAAGGACAGCACCGTCGGCTCGTGCCCGCGCCGCACGGCGCCGGCGTACCGGAAACGGTGCCACCGGTCCTGGAGCAACGTGGCGATGTGCTCCGTGACCAGCGCATCCCGGTGCTCGATCAGCGGGGATGGCACGTCGTCCGGGGCAGGCGGGGATGCAGGTGTCCGATCGGCCATGTGATCCAGTATTCCTTACCCGGAGCGGCTGTCCTCGCACCGCGCCGGGTGCCCACACCGCTAGGGTGGCGCCATGTCCTCGTGCCCTGTCTCCCCGGTCGCGCTGCGGCGGATCGCCGCCGAGGCGGCCGCCGCCTGCGCCCCGCGGCTCGCCCGCGCCTTCCGCTCCACCCCGGCCGCCCTGGACCTGTCCACCAAGCGCAACACCCACGACCTGGTGACGGTGCACGACCGGGCCACCGAGGACGAGCTGGTGCGCCTGCTCGGCCAGGCCGTGCCCGGCAGCCGCTTCGTCGGCGAGGAGGGAGGTGCCCGCGGACCCGCGCAGGATCCGGCGGCCGGGCCCGGGACATCCGGCGCCACACTCGGGGCCGGCGCGGTGGAGTGGATCATCGACCCGATCGACGGCACGGCCAACTTCGCCCACGGGTTCGCGATGTTCTCGATCTCGATCGCCGCGGCCGTGGACGGCGCCGTGGTGGCCGGCGTGGTCCTGGACCCGGTGAACGGGCTGGAGTTCTCCGCGGACGACGCCGGGGCCTACCTCAACGGCGAGCGTTTCGGCGCGGGCGGCAGCGGCCCGGAGCCCACGGTGCCTACGGTGCCGGAGCATGCCCTGAACCTGGTCACGTCCTACCCCTCCGCCGAGGCCCTGGCCCTCGACGGCGCCGCGGCCCTGGAGCGCTTCGGCCGGCTCGTGGACGGTTACGCGACCGTGCGGCGCACGGTCTCCGGAGCCCTCGAACTGGCCTACACGGCCATCGGCTGGGCGGATGTCACCCTCGGGGTGGACACCAACCCCTGGGACGTGGCCGCCGGGCAGCTGCTGGTGCGCCGGGCGGGCGGAACGTACCTGGCGCGCTTCTACGACACCGGGGATCATGCCCGGGACGAACCGCACCTGGCGCCGTGCTACGTGGCCGTGGCGCCGCACCGGAGCGCCCCGACGGCGGTGCGCGTGCTGGAGGAGACCGTCGGCACCCGCCGGGCCGCCCGCTCCGGCCACCGCGACGGCGCCGCGGCACCGCCCAGGCCTTGAACGCCGCCCCGGGCACGTGCCTAGGCTGTGACATGACTGCGAACAAGCGCATCCTGGCCGCCACCCTCGCACTGATCACCGGTCTCGCCCTCACCGGCTGTGACGACCCCCAGGACGAGCAGAGCCCCGGCCCGGCCGAGAACTCCGTCCAGCAGGACGGTGGCGACGCCGGCGGGGACACCCAGGAGGACGGCGCCAACGAGGGCGACGACGAGGCCGACGACACCGGGGACGACGAGGGCGAGGGCCTCGGCGACGACGACAGCGACACGGACCCGGGGGACGCCGACGACAGCCCCGGCACCGACGACTGAGCACGTCCGGGACGGCCCTGGCCTGGGATGACCTGCCACCGGGCCTAGCCGTGCAGGCCCGGCCGGGGGATACTGGGAGTGCTCGCTGGCAGGGACCTGACGGTCCCCCGGGCATCACCGGGCGGGCACCGACCCCGCGACGGATGCGCGACGGACGAAGGAGACCGGGCCATGATGTTCGACCACCCCAATGACGAGCCGATCCTGGTGCTGTCCGAGGACCGGTGCTGGCAGATGCTGGAGAACACCCGGCACGGGCGGCTCGGACTGCGGGTGAACGACGAACTGGACCTGGTCCCGGTGAACTTCATCGCCCGGGACCAGCGGATCTACTTCCGGACCGCTCCGGGCAACAAGCTGGCCGAGCTCACGATCAACCCGAAGGTGATCTTCGAGGCGGACGGGATCCTCTCGGACGAGGCCTGGTCCGTGATCGCCCGCGGCCACGCCCGGGTCCTGGAGAAGGAGGACGAGGTCGAGTTCGCCGAGTCCCTGGGTATTGACCCCTGGGTCCCGACGTATAAAGATTTCTACGTAGAGGTCAATGTCAACCGGGTCACCGGTCGGCACTTCGTCTTCGGTGAGCATCCAGAGCGCTTCGAGTAGCAGCCGGACGCACACCCCAACATCTGACCCCCGGCAGCTGACGCGGTCGCCGGGGGTCAGATGCGTCCGGGGCCGGTTCGCGGCCCGGGCGCGGCTGTGCCGGGTTCACCCCGCCACGTGGCTCGGCGCCCACATCCGCAGCCGGGTCTGCACGACGACCACGTTCGGTCCCTCTGCCGCCAGCGCCCGTTCGAGCGCCGGGCCCACCTCCTCGACGGGCACGGCCTCGGCGGGAACGCCGAAGGACCGGGCCAGGCCGACGAAGTCCGGCCGGTCCAGCTCCGTCGCGGTGGCCTGGCCGAAGGTCTCCTCCATGTACTCACGCAGGATGCCGTAGCCGCCGTCGTCCACGATCAGCCAGGTCACCGCGGCCCCGTGCTGCCGCGCGGCGGCCAGCTCGGCGATCGAGTACATGGCCGAGCCGTCGCCGGCGACGGCCAGCACCCGCGCGTCGGTCCCGCTCCGGCCCTGCCGGGCGAGGCCGAGAGCACCGCCGACGGCGGCCGGGAAGCCGTACCCGAGCCCACCGGCCCCCTGCGCCGAGTGGAACTGCCCGGACTTGGCGTCCCAGACGTTCCAGGCCCAGTAGGCGGCGATCGTCATGTCCCAGTACGTCTGCATGGACTCCGGCACGGCGGCACGGACGTCCGCCATGAACCTGCGCTCCCGGTCCAGGTCCTGGCCGTCCAGGCGTTCCTGCACGCGGCGGGTGGCCTCGGCCACCACGTCCGCCGCGGCGCGGCCGTGCCAGTCGGACCGGGACCAGGCCCCCACGGCCCCGGGCCGGGCGTCCGAGGAGGTGCCCGGGTCGCCGCCGGCGGCCTGCTCGAGGGCCTCGGCGAGGGCCGTCAGCGCCTGGCCGGCATCGGCCCGCACGCCGAGGGTGGGGAAGTTCGACTCGAGCACGCGCGGCTCGGCGTCGACCTGGATGAGCCGCCCGCGGGGCTCCAGGGTGAAGTAGTTCGAGGTGACCTCCCCCAGGGAGGACCCGATGACCAGGAGCACCTCGGCGTCCTCGAGGACCTCGGTGACGTACCGGTCCTCCACCCAGGATCCCAGGGAGAGCGGGTGGTCCACGGGAAAGGCGGAGTTGCCGCCCGGACTGCACACCACCGGGGCGTCCAGCAACTCGGCCACCCGGCGCAACTGCCGCTGGGCCTCCGGGCCGGAGCGGCGCACTCCCCCGCCGGCCACGATCGCCGTCCGGGAGGAGGCGGCCAGCCAGCGCACCGACTCCTCCACCAGCTCCTCGCGCGGCGGGTGGTCGTACGGGATGGCGAGCGCATCTCGCACCGGCGGGACCATGACCTCCCCGAGCAGCACGTCCTGGGGCACCTCGACCCACACCGGCCCCTGGGGCACGGTGATCGCCTGGGCCCAGGCGTCCTGGATGGCCGAGGGGATGCCGGAGGCGTGGTGGACGGTGACCTGGGCCTTGGTCACGTTCTGCGCCGAGGCCTTCTGGTCGTCCAGCTGGTGCAGCATGCCCTTGCGGCGCGCTCCGAGCCCCGAGACCGGGATCTGGGAGGCCACGACGACCATCGGCACGGCGGTCGCGTAGGCCTCCTGTAGTCCTGCCAGCGCCGTGAGCGCGCCCGGACCGGTGGACAGGAACAGCACCGCGACCTCTCCGGTGGCGCGGGAGTAGCCGTCGGCGGCGAACGCGGCGTTGTTTTCCACCCGGTTGGAGACGAACTCCAGCTGAGAGCGGGACAGGGCGTCGAACAGTCCCAGGGCGTGCTGTCCGGGGATGCCGAAGACCGTGCGGGCGCCCAGGGCGTGGAGGGTCTCGACGACCAGGTCGCCGCCGTTGCGCGCTGCGGTGGCGGTCATGCCGTCTCCGCGCGCGAGGCCCGCAGGTCGGCCATCAGGCTGATGAGGTCGTAGGTGACGTGCGCGGCGGCCACGCCGGTCAGTTCGGCGTGGTCGTAGGCCGGGGAGACCTCCACGACGTCGGCGCCCACCAGGTCCAGTCCGCGCAGCCCGCGCAGGATCTCGAGCAGTTCGCGGCTGGTCATCCCGCCGGCCTCGGGCGTGCCGGTGCCGGGGGCGTGCGCCGGGTCCAGGACGTCGATGTCCACCGAGACGTACAGCGGGCGGTCGCCGATGCGTTCGCGCAGCCGGGCGATGACGTCCTCCACCCCCAGGCGGAACACGTCCGCACTGGTGACGATCCCGAAGCCGAACCGGCGGTCGTCCTCGAGGTCCTTGCGGCCGTAGAGCGGGCCGCGGGTCCCCACGTGGCACAGAGCCTCGGTGTCCACGACGCCCTCCTCCACGGCACGGCGGAACGGGGTGCCGTGGGTGTACTCGGCGCCGAAGTAGGTGTCCCAGGTGTCCAGGTGGGCGTCGAAGTGCAACAGGGCGACGGGCCGGCCGGCGCGTTCCGCGGCGGCGCGCAGCAGCGGCAGGGCGATGGTGTGGTCCCCGCCGATGGTCATGAGCGAGGCGCCGTCCTCGGTCAGGGCCAGGGCGTCGGCCTGGACGGCCTCGATCGCCTCGTGGATGTTGAACGGGTTCACCGCCATGTCACCGGCGTCCACCACCTGCACCTGGGCGAACGGGGAGGTGTCCGTGGCCGGGTTGTAGGGGCGCAGCAACCGCGAGGACTGGCGCACGTGGCCGGGACCGAAGCGGGCTCCGGGCCGGTAGGACACCCCCGAGTCGAAGGGCACGCCGATCACCTTGACCGCCGGCACCCGGCCGGCCGCGGCGGCCTCCTGAGCGGTGGGCAGCAGGGCGAAGGTCGGTGCCCCGCCGAAGCGGGGCACGAGGGCAGAGTTCACCGGGCCGATGTTGCCGTTCTCGGTGACGCGGGGAGTCTCCAGCATGTCAGGTCCTTTCGCTGTCGGGATCATGCAGTGTCGCTGTGTCGCTGTGTCGCTGTGTCGGTACGTCGGTAAGTCGCTGTGTCGACGTGTCGGCCGCCAGGCGGGCGGCCGGGGTCGGGGTCGTCACCGGCCCCGCTGGCCGGCGAGGATCCACAGCACGACGGCGTCCCGGTCCCCGGGGTTGTGCCAGGTGTGCGGTTCGGTGCCGGGGAAGGTGACGGTGTCCCCGGACTGCAGTTCCAGCTCCCCGTCCTGGGTGACCAGGACGAAGGGGCCCTGGATCACGTGGAGGGTCTCCACGGAGCAGTCCACGGTGTACAGGTCGGACTCGCCGCGGCCATCGGGGGCGACCACGGCGCGGATGACCTGCAGTTCCCGCTGGCCGGGCGGGGTGACGAGCTGCTCGGTGATCCCCTCCCCGCCCAGGCTGACGCGCGGGGCCGTCTCCAGCCGGACGAGGGCGACGTCCGCGGAGTCGAGGACCTCCCCGGGGGTCACGCCCAGCACCTGGCAGATGGTCACCAGGCTCGCCACGGAGGGACTGGTCAGGTCCCGCTCGACGCGGGAGAGGAAGCCCTTGGTCAGGCCCGTGAACGCGGCGACCTGGTCCATGGTCAGCCGGCGCTCCTGGCGCAGGGCGCGCAGCCGGCGCCCGATGGCCGGCTGGTCGCGGAGGGGCTGGATGGGCAGGGACTTCATGGGGTGCCTCCTGTCGGTTCGGACGCGGGGTGCGCCGGCCACGCGGCGGCCACGGCCCGGGCCGGCGCTCCGTCCCCACCCAGCACCGGGACGGGGAAGACACCGCACCACACCGTCGCCGTCCAGGCCCGCTCCGGGACCGCGCCGCCGGCACCCCCGGGGTCCAGGCGCCACAGTCCGGCCAACCCGGCGAGGTTCTCCACAATGATCCCGTCACCGCCCAGGAACACCCGGTGGACCGGGAATCCGTGCGGGTCCTGCCCACCGGGCTGGTCCGGGGCGGACGTGGGATCCGGGCTCAGCGTGTCCACCCCGAGCACACGGGCGCCCGCCGCCCAGAGCAGCTCCGCCGCGCCGGCGGAGAGGACCGGGTGGCGCACCCGCAGCGCGGCATCGTCGAAGTGGGCGTCCCAGCCGGTGGCGATCAGCACCCGAGGTGGGACCACGCCGTCCGGTCCCACCGCCGTCGCGGGCGTCCGGGCACCCAGCAGGTCCTCGACCATGCCGGCGGTGACCACGGCCCCGGCCGTCAGGTCCGGGAAGCCCAGCACCAGGGTGCGCCCGGCCAGCTCATCCAGCCGGAGGCGGTCCACCGTCCGCCCGTGGGCCACGGTGTGGGCGGGCGCGTCCACGTGGGTGCCCGTGTGGGATCCCAGGTCCAGGTGGGCCACCTCCACGCCGTCCTGGTCCAGGCGCAGCGCCGGGGTGATCCGGACACCCGGATCCCCCGGATAGACCGGCATGCCGGTGTGCACGGGCCGGGTCAGGTCGCTCCATCCGGTGACCGGTGCCGTGGGGGCCGTCATCCGGCCTCCCCGAGGTGCCGGCTGCGCCCGCCCGGGGCGTCCCGGCGCCCCAGGGCCAGGGAGAGTCCCGCGTAGAGGGCCAGGCTGAGCAGGAAGACCGGCACGGTCGCCCCGATCGGGCTGGGCCACACCGAGGTCAGCAGCCAGGACACCAGGGCACCGGTCGCCCAGACGGCCACCGCCACGGCGTTCACCCCGCCGCGGTACCAGTAGCGACCGGCCCGGGGCGCCAGCAGGTCCCGGGTGTAGACGCCGCGGCGGATCAGGAAGTAGTCCGCGATCATGATCGCGAACACCGGCACGAAAAACGCCCCGATGAGGATCAGGAAGGTGGTGAAGCGCTCGAGCAGGCCGAACCAGGTCGCCCCGAGCACGGAGACCGCGCCGAGCACCAGGGCCGTGGGCACGAAGCGCAGCGCGCTGCCGGGGCGGGCGTGCACCACTGAGGTCACCATCCCGTAGACCACCATGGTGTTGGTGGCCATCACCGAGAGGAAGATGACCACGGCCAGGGGCCAGCCGAAGGGGTCCACGATGCTGGCGGGATCGAACTCCAGGGGGTTGCCGCCGGAGAGCAGCACGTAGCAGAAGGCGGTCATCCCCAGCGTCATGGATAGGACCGTCGAGGTCGTGTAGCCGATGCCCGATCCCACGACGCCGTCGCGGGTGGTGCGGGCCAGGCGGTTGATGTCCGCGGACAGGACCGTCCAGGAGATCGCCGTGGCGAACACGACGTCGAAGGCGATCGCGGGCGTGTACCCGGCCGCCGGGTCCACGGGGATGGCGGCGTACGCGGAGACGGGGAACGCCGTGAACGCGCGGATGAAGACCCAGGCCATGATCACCACGATCAGCAGGGCCAGCCACGGCTCGACGCGGGCGATGCCCTCGTGGCCGAAGATCGCCAGGCCGACGACGGTCAACTGGCACAGCACGGCGAACAGCAGCGGGGACGAGAACCCGGTCAGGGACGAGACCAGGTAGTCCACCGCCAGCCCGGCGAGCATGGCCTGCACCCAGCTCCACCCCATGAGCACCGCCACGTTCACCCCGAGCGGCAGCAGGGAGCCGCGCGTGCCGAAGGACCCGCGGGTCAGGGCCATGGTCGGCAGCCCCGTGCGCGTGCCGATCGCCCCGATGGCGACCAGCACCGCGGCCCCGGAGACCGTGCCCAGCACGATCGCCACCAGGGCCGTGGGGAAGCTGACCCCGGGCACGAAGAGCGTCCCGGTCAGCAGGGTGGTCACCACCAGGTTGGCGGCGAGCCAGATCAGGAGCATGCGCGGCAGGGGCAGCGTCCCGGGCACCGGCTCCTGGGCGGAGGACTCGACCTCCACG
The DNA here is from genome assembly GCA_036516315.1 of Citricoccus sp. Taxonomy (GTDB): domain Bacteria; phylum Actinomycetota; class Actinomycetes; order Actinomycetales; family Micrococcaceae; genus Citricoccus. The sequence goes on along the minus strand of DATBUG010000355.1, from coordinate 2,749 downwards.
GCCGGTCCACCCGCCGCGCCATCGACCGGCGCCGGTTGTCTACTGGGAAACATACGTTTACCGTATACCCCACGACAGTGACTGACAACACAGCCGTGCCCGTCCGTCACACCATCCCGGCCGCCTCCGGCCGCCGTCCCCCGAGGTGCCCTTGTGCAAACCCTGAACATCGTCATCATCTCGATCTACCTGGCCAGCATGCTGCTGTTCGGCTGGTGGGGCCGGACGCGCACGAGCGGCACGTCGGACTACCTGGTGGCCGGCCGCCGGCTGGGCCCGCTGCTGTACACCGGCACCATGAGCGCCGTCGTCCTCGGCGGGGCCTCCACCGTCGGCGGCGTGGGCCTCGGCTACGAGTACGGCATCTCCGGGCTGTGGCTGGTCACGGCCATCGGCATCGGGGTGCTGCTGCTGAGCGTGCTGTTCGCCCCGTCCCTGCAGCGGCTGAAGATCTACACCGTCTCCCAGATGCTCACGCTGCGCTACGGCTCCGAGGCCACCCGCGCTTCCTCGATCGTCATGCTGGCCTACACGCTGATGCTGGCCGCCACCTCCACCGGCGCCTACGCTTCGATCTTCGTGGTCCTGTTCGGTTGGGACCGCTGGCTGTCCATCGTGGTGGGCGGCGGGATCGTCCTGGCCTACGCCGTGATCGGCGGGATGTGGTCCATCACGCTGGCGGACATGGCGCAGTTCCTCATCATGACCGTGGGCATGTTCGCCCTCATGCTGCCCATCTCGCTGTCCCAGGCCGGCGGCTGGGGCGGGCTGACCGCCCGGCTGGACGCGGAGTTCTTCGACCTCGGCGGGATGGGGCTGCAGTCCATCATCACCTACTTCGTCGTCTACACCCTGGGCCTGCTGATCGGCCAGGACATCTGGCAGCGGGTGTTCACCGCCCGCTCGCCGCAGGTGGCCCGGTACAGCGGCATGACCGCCGGCATCTACTGCGTCCTCTACGGCGTCGCGGGGGCCGTCGTCGGCATGGCCGCCGCGGTGATGCTGCCGCAGATCGAGGTCCGCGACGACGTGTTCGCCACCGTGGCCCTCGAGGTGCTGCCGCTGGGGATCGGCGGGCTGGCCCTCGCGGCCGCCGTGGCCGCGATGATGTCCACCGCCTCGGGGGCACTGATCGCCGCCGCGACCGTGGCGCGGGCCGACGTCGTGCCCCTGGTGAAGGACCTGGCGGCCGGACGGCGCCCGGAGCGCCTGGACGCCGATCGCGCCGCCCAGGAGGCCGCGGAGGAGGCCGAGCAGGCCCGGCACTTCGAGGAGGACGTCAATGCCAACCGCTGGTGGGTGCTGGGACTGGGGCTGTTCGTGCTCGTGCTGGCCATCAGCGTCCCGGACGTGGTCGCGGCCCTGACCATCGCCTACGACATCCTCGTGGGCGGGCTGCTGGTGGCCATCCTCGGCGGACTGGTCTGGTCACGGGGCACCGGCCCCGGGGCCGCCTGGTCCATGGCGGCCGGCACGGTCGGCACCCTGGCGACCATGATCACGCTCGAGGTTCAGGCCACCGAGACGTTCGGCGGGGTCTACGCCAATGAGCCGATCTACGTGGGCCTGGCGGCCTCTGCCGTGGTCTACGTGGTGGTCAGCCTGCTGACCCGGCCGACGCACCCCTCCGTGCTGGAGGCCTGGCGACGGCGCCGGACCGAGGGGGCCACCGAGGACTTCATCCCCTCCGTGCACGTCTGAACGGGCTCAGGCCCACCAGATCGCCGCGATCCCCAGCGCCGACAGGGCGATGACCAGGACGCCCAGCCACACGACGGCCCACGCGTCGGCACCCACCCGCTCCTGGGCGATCCCGGCGGACTGGCGCCCGTAGCGGTGCCGCTGGGTCCAGTGGATGGCGAGGGCGGCCACGCCGCACAGCACGGCCGGTGCCAGGGCCAGCGCCCCGACGGTGCCGTACCAGCGCAGGAACATGGCCGCGGCCACCACCATGGCCAGCAGGGACCGGTCCCAGCTCATCACCGTCCGTTCGGGCTGCAGCCCCGGATCCTGGTGCAGTGCCGTGCCGCGCGGGAGTGTCATCGCCTGGATCCCGAGCGCCTCAGACCGGCCGCATCAGGATGACGGCGAACAGCACGACGGCGACCACGGCACCACCGGTGGCCAGGACCGGCACCAGCAGCGGCAGCGGCAGCGGACGGCCCCGCCGCATGGCCCGCTCCACACGCACCCAGCGGAAGCCCGCGGTCGTCGCCAGCAGCGCGGCGATGAGCAGCAGGCCTGACCCGGCGAGCTTGCGCGTCAGCGGGTCGAAGACCGAGCCGGTGAAGGCCTCCACGGCGATCCCGCCGGCCAGCAGGGCCAGGGAGGTGCGGATCCAGGCCAGGAAGGTGCGCTCGTTGGCCAGCGTGAACCGGGGGTCCGGCTCCTGGCCGCCGGCCAGCAACCGGGAGGCCAGGCGGCCCCGTGACGGCGTGCTGGCGTCCTCGGGTGAAGTCATGAGCCCCATCGTAGAATGGAGCCGCCCGGCCAACCGGACCTTTGCCCTTCCGAGACGGAGTCGCCTTCTCGATGCCCGAGACCCCCGCCCAGCCCGATCACGATCCCCGCCCGGACGCCTCCGGGCCGTCCCGGGACCAGATCCGGCGTTGGCGCCGCTATCTCTCCGACGAGATCGCAGAAGGGCAGATCTACCGGCAGATGGCCCACCGGAAGCAGGGGGCGGACCGGGACATCCTGCTCGGCCTGGCGGACGCCGAGCGGCGGCACGAGCGTCACTGGCGGGCCC
>DATBUG010000354.1:0-3802 GCA_036516315.1 Citricoccus sp. | reverse complement strand
ATGGCCACCATCCTAGTCCCGACGCCACCGCCCCCGACGCGTGGAAACCGGCGGGACGGCTCGGGGCAGGGTCCCGCTCAGCGGCGGTAGACGGAGGCCAGGGTGCCGATCCCCTCGATCGTCGCCTCGGTGCGCTGCCCGGCCTCCACGAGCCCGACGCCGGCCGGGGTGCCGGTGAGGATCACGTCGCCCGGCAGCAGGGTGAAGGCCTCGGAGACGGCGGCGACCACCTCGCGGACGCCGAAGACCATGTCCGCGGTGGTGCCGTCCTGGACCCGGCGGCCGTCCAGGTCCATGGTGATCCGCAGGTCCTCGGTGCCCGAGCTGTCCAGCCCCGTCTCGATCCACGGACCCAGCGGGCAGGCCCCGTCGAAGCCCTTGGCCCGCGCCCACTGCACGTCGGAGCGCTGCGCGTCACGCGCGGTGAGGTCGTTGGCGACCGTGTACCCGAACACCACGTCGTCCACCCGCTCGACCGGGACGTCCTTGCAGATGGCGCCGATGACCACGGCCAGTTCTGCCTCGTAGGAGACCTCTTCCGACCATGCCGGCAGGGTCACCGGCTCCCCGGGCCCGACCACCGAGGTGTTGGGCTTGAGGAAGAACTGCACCCGGTCCGGCACCTCGTTGCCCAGCTCGGCGGCGTGGTCCGCCCAATTGCGCCCGACGCCCACGACCTTCGAGCGCGGGATGATCGGGGCCACCAGCCGGACGTCCTCGAGCTGGTGACGGGTCGGGGTGGGCTGGATGCCTTGGAAGAAGGGGTCCCCGTGCAGTTCAACGATCTCGAGGTCCTCGAGGGGGGCGTCCGGCTCCCCCTCGACGACTCCATAGCGGGGCTCGGCGTTCACGACGAATCGGGCAATGCGCATGGGCTCCAGCCTAGTCCGGGCAACCCGCCGGTGGTCCCGGGCCGGCCGGTGCCTTATGGGAGAATGGCCGCGGCCGCGTGACCACGCGGACTGGCGGACGAGACATCACCGAGAGCAGGAACGTGAACCCCACCATCGAGCGTCTGAGGCAGGAACTGGCCACCAAGGTCTTCGACCAGGGCTTCCACTGGCGGATCATGTTCCTCGGCAGGTCGATCAACGGCACCACGGACATCGTCTCCTCCCTGTACCGGTCCCTGAAGAACCTCGGCCACCACGTCCTGGAGGTGGATACCTCCAGGCACCAGGTCCTGGACAACCCGCATGGGCTCATGGGCGGCATGGGGCCGATCTACGTGCGCTATGACCGCATCAAGCACATGGTGGACGAGTTCCGGCCCCAGATGATCATCCTCTGCGCCGGTGGCATGGTGTTCAGCGAGGAGGACGCCCGGGCCTTGAAGGACCGGGGCATCATGCTCGTCGGCACCACCCTGTCCGATCCCGACGTCTTCCCCTCGGTGAAGGACCACGTCCACACCTTCGACGTCCACACCACCAACTCCCAGACCGCCCTGCAGATGTACCGGGACGCGGGGGTCACCAATACCGTGTACCTCCCCTTCGGCATCGATCGCGGATTCGTCACGCAGGAGGTGCACACCGACCCGCGGTTCGACCACGACGTGATCTGCCTGGGACATGCGCATGACCGGCCGGACCGCAACAAGGTGATGAAGGCCCTCGACGAGCAGTTCGACGTCAAGACCTATGGCCGGGGCTGGGAGCTGCCGGACTCCGAGCCGGTGGCGGGCACCGAGATGGTGCAGGCGCTCAAGGGAGGCCGGATCCACGTCAACTTCCCGTTGACCCGTGCCGGCTTCATCAACATCAAGTGCGGCGTCTTCGAGTCGGCGGGCCAGGGTGCGTTGGTGGCCACCGGCAATTTCGAGGAGATGGCCGACTTCTTCGACTACGGCGAGGAGATCATCGGCTACGACGACGAGGCCGACCTGGCGGAGAAGATCCGGCACCTGCTGGCGCATCCGGAGGAGTACGACCGCATCGCCGAGAACGGCTTCCGCCGTGTCATCACCAACCATCTCTACGAGCACCGGTGGATGGACCTCTTCGCCACGTTCCGGTCCTTCGACGCGGACGCGTTCCCCTGGCTCGACGCCGAGCGCCGTGAGGTCCTGGACCGGACGCTCTCCGAGTCCCTGCCCCGGGCCAAGAAGGTCATCCTGGCGGGCTTCTACGGCGCCGGGAACCTCGGTGACGAGCTGATCCTCAAGTCCGTCGCCCACGCGCTGGAACAGGCCGACCCGGCGGTGCAGGTGCAGGTGGCGGCGGAGAACGCGACCCGGGTCGAGGCCGCGCACGGCATCCAGGCCTTCTCCCGCCAGAACCTGCATGCCGCCGCGTACGAGGTCCACACGGCGGCCGCCGTCGTGGTGGGCGGTGGCGGACTGTGGCACGACTACACCTTCGACCGCGCCGGCGGCCTGCTGGGCCTGTTCACCGGGGCGACCATCTCGATGGCAGGCTTCGGCATCCTGCCGATGATGGGGCGGGTGCTGGACAAGCCGTACCACGTGGTCGGCATGGGCGTGGGCCCGCTCACGGACGAGGACGCCCGGGCCACCGTGCGCTTCCTGGCCGAGCAGACCGCCTCGCTGTACGTGCGGGACCCCGAGTCCGCCGAGCTGCTGCGCTCGCTGCCCGTGGCCCCCGAGCGCATCACCACTGGGCCTGACGTCGTCCACGCCGTGCCGTTGCCGGACGGAGAGGCCCTGGCCTCGGCCCTGCCGGAGGCCGTCGCCGAGGCCCGTGCGGCCGGCCGGCCGGTGATCGGGGTGAACCTCCGTCCGTGGGCACACGAGGACATGGACACCGTGGCCGCCACCGTGGCCGGGGCCCTGGCCGACGCGACCCCCGCCGACGGGCCACGCCCGCTCTACGTCGCCATTCCCATGCAGGCCGGCCCGACCTTCGACGCCGGCACCATCTCCCGGGTGTTCGCCGGGCTTCCCCAGGGGGCTGAGACGTGGGTCCCCGACGGCCCGCTCGGTCTCGAGACGCTCGTGGCGCTCTACCGCTCCATGGACCTGCTGGTCGCCATGCGCCTGCACGCCGCGCTCGTCGCCCATCGTTGTGGCGTGCCGGTGGTGGGGCTCGGCTATGACCCGAAGGTCGGCCGGCACTTCGACGAGGTCGGCCGCGGGGAGTGGTGCCTGCCGTTGACCGCCGGCCGGGAACTGCTGGCCGGGCGGGTCCGGCAGGGACTGCGTGAGCCCCTGCCGGAGTCGACGCACGCCGCCGTCCGACGCCTGGGCGAGGAGGCGTCCCGGGCCCTGTCTGTCTCGGCCCGGATGATCGCCGCCGCCCCGGTCCCGGACGCCGTCTACGAGGTCCCTGCGGAGAACGCGGTGGGCAACGGTGTGCCGTCGGTGAAGAAAGCGCAGCCCACCCGGTTCGTGGGCCTGCAGCCGTCCGGCGTCGGGGTCGCGGTACCGCACAGTCGCCCCCAGGGCGCCTTCCGGGCCAGCGCCTTCGAGATCGACCTCAGCCTGCCGGTGACCAAGCCCCAGAAGGGCATGGAGTTGCGTTGGGACGGGGAGCTGCACATCGAGGGCGAGGGCGTGAAGGACGTGGGCTTCACCCTGACCGCTCCATGGTCCAACCCCAAGGCCGTGGGCCGGCTCTTCGCCGAGATCGACATGGCTGGCGTGACCTACTCGCTGGACCTGGCCCGGGACCACGGCACGGTCCTGCTGCACCTGGTCCATGGCGCCGGGGTGCTGCCGTTCACCTTCCGGCTGCGCGTGGCGAAGAACGCGTTCACGTCCCCCTCCTGGCCCCGGGCCTCCGCCGTCAAGCTCCAGCTCGTCACCGTGTCCGACCTCGACCGGGACGCCGGGATCGACGGC
>DATBUG010000353.1:0-11449 GCA_036516315.1 Citricoccus sp. | reverse complement strand
GGCGTGCCCGAGAACCCGGACTACAACGCCGGATCGGTGGAGGGCGTCGGCTGGATGCAGCTGAACATCCGCGACCACAAGCGTTTCAACACCTGGCGGGCCTACCTCAAACCGATCGTCGACCACCCCGGGCTCACCCTCGTCACCGGTGCCCGGGCCCGGCGACTGCTCCTGGAGGACGGCACCGTGACCGGTGCGGAGTTCTCCCGCGACGGGGAGGTGTTCACCCTGCGAGCCGACGAGGTGGTCCTGGCGGCCGGGGCGATCGGGTCCCCGGAGCTGCTGTTGCGCTCGGGGGTGGGACCGGCCGAGCACCTGCGCGAGGTGGGCGTGGACGTGGCGCTGGATGTGCCCGGCGTCGGGCGCAACCTGCACGACCACCTGCTGGTGCCGGTGGTCTGCACCACCGGCGAACCGCAGCCGGCGCCCGAAGTGGCCGTGGCCCAGGTGCACTACTGGGCCAAGTCCTCCCCGGACCAGCCGGTGCCGGACACCCAGCCGATCTTCTTCTCGGTGCCCATGTACACCAATACCGCCGGGGAGCTGATGGACGGTCCGGAAGAGGGCTTCTCCCTGCTGGCCGGGATCGTGCGGCCGGCCTCCCGCGGCAGCCTGACCCTGTCCGGGCCGGCCCCGGAGGACCCGGTGCGGATCGACCTGGGGGCCTACACCGCACCCGAGGACCTGGAGGCCATGCTGTTCTCCCTGCGCCAGTGCCGGTCGATCGCCACCCAGCCGGCGCTGCAGGAACTCGGCGCCGAGGAGATCTTCCCCGGGCCGGCCGTGGGCGACTCGGACGAGGAACTGATCGCCTACATCCGCAACACCACCACGACCTACCACCACCAGGTCGGCACCTGTGCCATGGGCCCGGAGGGCAACGGCGCCGTGGTGGACCCGGAGTCCTTCCGTGTGCACGGGCTGCGCGGGCTGCGGGTCGCGGACGCCTCGATCATGCCGCGCGTGACCACCGGCAACACCAACGCCCCGTCGGTGCTGATCGGGGAGAAGGCCGCCGCGGCGATCACGGGCGTCACCCCCTTCTGAGGTCCCGCCGGCGTCGGCCGGGTCTGGCCTGGACGCCCGGTCCCGTGGGTATCCTCATCGCCCACGCGCGACGCGCGCACGGCCCCTGGCCGACTTCTGGCCGACCAGCGGGCCCTGCCGGCGCGGCAGGGCCCGCGGTGACCGGTGCGTGAGACCGGTGCGCCGGTCTCACGCACCGGGACCCATACTGGCTGTATCGGCCGTGGCGGGCGTAGTGGACGGAAAGAAGGAAGCGCCGCATGGAGTTTCACGAGACCATGGACACGGTCGGAAAGGCCATGGACGTCGTCGGGGTGGCGGCCATCGTGGTGGGCGTGGCCGTCGCCACCGCGATCGCCGCGGGTGCCCTGCTCCGGAAGGGGGCCGACCAGGGCGAGGTCTACCACCGCTACCGCCGGGGGTTGGGGCGGTCGATCCTCCTGGGTCTGGAACTGCTCGTGGCCGCCGACATCATCCGGACCGTGGCGATCACCCCGACGTTCGAGTCCGTCGGCGTCCTGGGCCTGATCGTGCTGATCCGGACCTTCCTGAGCTTCTCCCTCGAGCTCGAGGTCACCGGACGGTGGCCGTGGCAGAAGGAGCAGCAGGAGACCTAGGGCCGCCGCGCACCATCTCCGGCGCCATCCCGCGCGCAGATCGTGTGCGCAGGGCCCCGGCGCAAGCGAAGCAGACCGCCAACTCCAGGACGACGATGGCCAGCATCAGCCCCGTCCCGGAACCGGCCCCCGCGCCGGCTGCGGCCTCGGCGGCCTGCACGGGGGCGGCGCCGTGAGTGGCGTGGGCGTTGTGGGTGCCGTGCGCCCCGTGACCCCCGCCGAGGGCCCCCGTCAGCAGGGCCACGTGCAGCAGGGCCATCACCCCGGCCATGACCCACAGGTGGCGCAGCGACCGGACGCGCGGGCAGGGGCGCACCATGCTGGCACGCCCGACCGTGCCGCGCTGGACACCACGCTGGACACCACGCTGGACACCGCAGCCGGCGCCGCCGTCGGGAGCACCCCGGCGGACGGCGCCGACCGCGCACCACAGGCACCACAGCGCCATGGCGCCCATCGCCACGCTGAGCGCGATCCCATGGTCATGGGCCGCGAGCATCCAGCCGTGCAGGGGCACCGACGCGGCCGCGAGCCCCGAGGCCACCCACGTGAGGGTGTCAGTGGCAGCCACCGGAGTCACCCTCGCCCGGGGCGCAGCAGTGGCCCTGGCGCGGGGCGGGCACGTCCAGCACCGGGGAACGGTCGAAGAAGCCCTCGGGCCGGAGCCGGAACCCGGTGTGGTCCACCGGCATGATCGGCCAGTCCTCCGGGCGGGGGAAGTGGGTCAGCCCGAAGGTGTGCCACACGACCAGGTCCTCCCCGTCCACGGCGCGGTCGGCCTGCGTCCACTCGGGCAGACCACCGTCCCCGGCGTGCTGGTTGGGGAAGTCGCCGGTCGGGTAGCGCTCGTCCGGCTGGTACGGCGTGACCCACAGGGCCTTGGAGGCGAACGTGGCCCGCCGGTGGATCGAGGACCCCTCGGCGGCCAGCAGCGTCGGCGTCCCCTCGGGGTGCAGCTTGTAGGCGACCGGCTGGCCCAGGCGGTTGCTGGACTCGGTGCTGGCCACCACCCAGGTGCGGTTGACCGACTGGTCGGCGTCGCGCTGGGCCTGCTGCTCGGTGGCCAGCACGGTGCGGCGGCGGGTGAAGGCGTTGCCGCGAGGGTTCTCCTCCGAGAACGGCAACCGGACCGCGTCCTCTTCCTCGACCCGGCACGGGCCGCCGTCGAGGGCGAAGTCCAGCCGGGCGGAGAACAGGTGCTGGTGGAACGGCGCGCCGAGACCGGGGGCCATCTCGGAGGCGTAGTCCGTCTCGCCCTCCGGCACGGCGGAGGTGAAGACGATCCCGGTGGCCTTGGCCTCGAACTCGATCGTGCCGTCCAGGTAGAGGTACCAGTAGAACCCGTAGTCGTAGTTGCCGACCGTGGTGAAGAAGGAGATCACCAGGCGGCGGTTGCGGCGGGTGTAGGCGGTCCCGGCCCACAGGTCGGTGTGCTTGGAGAGGATGGACCAGTCCTCCTCGTGCATGCAGATCCCGTTGATGATCTGCCGCGGCTCGCCGGCGTTGTTGACCACCCAGGGGGAGAGGTAGGTGATCTCACCGAGGCAGTCGCAGCCCAGCTCCAGGGAGTTCGCCCACTGGCCCACGAGGTACTCGCCGGTGTCGAAATAGTTCTGCCAGGACCGCACGGGCGAGGGGTCACCGTAGGGGACGACCATCTCGGCGATCGCGGCGCGGTCGAGGATCCGCCGGGTGCGCTCGCCGTCCTGGAAGGAGATGTTGTGCAGGATGAGGCCCTCGCGCATGTCGAAGCCCACGTCCAGGGACCACTTCTCCCACTCCACGTGGTTGCCGTCGGTGACCGTGAAGGACGGGCCCTCGGGCTGGGTGATCTCGATCGGCTTCTGCGTGGTGCGGATCGGGCCGGTGAGCTCCGGGTCGGTGTAGTTGCCGTGTTCCTGCGGCACCGGCATCACGCCGAGGTCGATGACCTGGTCCACGCTGCGGGCGGACACGTCCACGTAGGCGACCAGGCCGTCGATCGGGTGGGCCCAGGCGGAATCCGCCTCGTGCTGCTGGTGGAAGGCCAGGCCGCGCAGGATGCGGCGGCCCTTCTCCTCCGGGTACTCGAAGACCCCGGCGGACAGCGGGGCCACCCGGACCTCCTCGACCGGGATGCCGCGCTTCTCGAGCGCCTCGAGCCAGCGGGGGTCCTGGGCGAGGACGGACTCGACGACCTCGAACTCCTCCTCGAGCACGGGCAGCTCGCCCATGGTCGCGGTGTCCAGCTCGGTCTCGGACTCGACCCGGCGGTGCGTGGCCGAGACCACCACGTCCTGGGAGCGGCCGTGCTCGGTGTCGAGCAGGAAGACGCGGAAGCGCCGGTCGACCGGGGCATCTGCCGGGGTGCCCCGCGGCGGGTCGATGAGTCCGAGGTAGGCGATGCGCGTGGACTCATGGAAGAGCCCGGCCTCCGTGAGCACCTCGCGCACGGTGGTGATCTCCTCGGGGGCCTGCAGGGCGTACGCGCCGGGGGCCGTGCCCTCCGGGGTCGAGGGGGTGCCGTACGTGCTGGCATCGGTGAGGGTCATCTCCGGGCCTTTCGGAAGGGAACGGGGGGACGGGGACAGGGAGCCCCTTCGTGAACTGCATCACGTTTACATCTACGGTTGTAGAGAATAAGCATGGGGGCGGCGCCTCGGCAAGGGGTCGCCGTTGCGCCGTCGCTGGTGCGGGGCGCGCCGGCGGCGGTGGGACAATGGTCCCGACGGCGCCGGGCGGCCGCCGGTGGGCGCCCGCAGGGCGCGGAAGGAGGGGGCGCATGCCGAAGGTGGTGGACCACGGGCAACGCCGGCAGGAGCTGGTCGAGGCCACCTGGCGGATCATCGCCCGGCATGGACTCTCGGGCGCGACGATGCGCCAGATCGCCGCCGAGGCAGGCTTCGCCAACGGCGCCCTGAAGCCGTACTTCCCCACGAAGGCGGAGCTGATCGAGGCGACCTACGCGTTCGTCTTCGACCGCACCAACCGGCGCGTGGACGCGGCCGCGCAGGGGCTGGAGGGCCTCGCCGCCCTGGAGGCCTTCTGCCGCGAGGTGCTGCCCCTCGACGCCGAGCGGCTCGACGAGGCCCGTGTGGTGATCTCGTTCTGGCAGGAGGCGGCCCACGACCGCCGCGGTGCCGAGCTCAACAACGCCTCGATGGCCCAGTGGCGCCGGTCCATGGCCGGGTGGATGACCCAGGCGCGCGAGGCCGAGGAACTGGACGCCGGCGTGGACATCGCCGCGGCCGCCGATGCCCTGCTGAACTTCCTCCTGGGCTGCCAGATCTCCGCCGTCATCGACCGCGAGGCCACCATGCCCGGTGACCTCGAGGCCCAGCTGGCCGCCCAGCTGGGCCGGTTGTGCGCCGGGGGCTGACTCACCGCCTCTCTCGCACGGGTTTTCCTCCCATTGGAGAGAAAACGGTGACTTTCGTCCTCGCCCGGCCTACAGTGGTCGCTCAGGTGACCCGGAGCACAGTGACCGCCGGGCCCGGAAGGCCCGGACCGCGACGTCCCCCCGTCGCCACCGGCCCGTCGTCTCAGGAGGACCCATGTACCAGCAGGACATCGCCACGGACTTCAGCCACTGGCAACGGCTCGTCTCCGAGTCCTTCGTCCCGCTCGAGGCCGAACAGGTCCGGCCCGGCACCTTCGCCGGACGGCTGGCCGGGCGGCACCTGCAGGAACTGGCCATCATGCAGGTCGCCGCGGGCGCACACGCCGTGGTCCGCACCCCCGAGCTCATCGGGCGCTCCGGGGCCGGGTTCTACAAGCTCAGCCTGCAGGTCAGTGGGCACGGGCTGCTGGTCCAGGACGGCCGGGAGACGCTTCTGCACCCCGGTGACCTGGCGATCTACGACACCGAACGGCCGTACTCGCTGGCCTTCGACGACGACTTCTCCAGCCTGGTGCTGATGTTCCCCCGCCAGCTCGTCGGGCTCTCCGCCGAGGACGTGCGGGAACTGACGGCGACGACGATGGGTGCCGGCCATCGCCTCGGCCAGGCCGTGGCGCCCTTCATCACGCAGATCGGCGGGATGCTGCCCACCCTCGACGGGCCGATCGGCCACCGGCTCGCCCTGAACGTGGTGGACCTGCTGGCGACCGTCATGGCCGACGAGCTCTACTCGCGCCCCGAGGCCGACGGCACCCAGCAGTCCCGGCTGCTGCGCCGGATCCACCACTTCGTCGAGGCCCAGCTGGCCAACCCGGACCTGGGCCCGGAGATGATCGCGGCCGCGCACTACATGTCCACGCGCGCCCTGCACCAGCTCTTCGCCACCACCGACCACACGGTGGCCCGGTGGATCCGCGAGCGCCGCCTGGAGAAGTCCCGGCGCGACCTGCAGGACCCCCTGCTGCGTGATGTCCCCGTGGCAGCGATCGGCGCCCGCTGGGGGTTGGCCGACCCTGCGCACTTCTCCCGCCTGTTCCGGGCCGAGTTCGGGCTCTCTCCCGCACAGTACCGCCGGGAACACCTCTGAGCACCGGCACCGTGCACGGATCGTCAAGGACCGTGCCTGCGTGGCCAAGCCCTGCCCATGTGACGTAGGCCATGCTGGGGAACCACCCCCGCTCGACCCAGGAGACGACATGTCCCAGTCCACCGCCACCCGGCAGCACGGCAGCCCCGTGGAGCCCGGCCGCGCGGGAGCGCTGCTCGACGACGGCCGCCTCGGCGCCCGCCGGATCGGCGTCCCCGCCCTCGTGTTCATGATCATCGCCGCCTCGGCGCCCCTGACGGTGATGGCCGGCGGCGTGCCCAGCAACTTCGCCGTCACCTCCCTGGTCGGCATCCCGCTGTCCTTCCTGGTCCTGGGCGCCGTCCTCGTGCTGTTCTCCATCGGCTACGCCGCGATGAGCCGGCACGTGCACAACGCCGGGGCCTTCTACGCCTACATCGCCAAGGGGCTGGGCAAGCCCGTGGGCGTGGGAGCCTCGCTCGTCGCGGTCGTGGCGTACAACTGCATGCAGATCGGCATCGCCGGGATGTTCGGCTTCGCCCTGTCCTCCTTTCTGGAGGGCACGGTGGGGATCTCCCTGCCGTGGTGGGCCTGCGCCCTCGTCGCCTGGGTGGTCGTCGGCGTGATGGGCATCAACCGCGTGGACCTCTCCGCCAAGGTGCTCGGGATCGTGGTCGCCGCCGAGTTCCTGGTGGTGATCGTCTATGACCTGATGGCCTTCGGGGCCGCCCCCGAGGGGGTCAGCGCGGACGGACTGGTCCCGGACCAGCTCTTCGCCACCGGCGTGGGGGCCGCGCTGGCGTTCTCGATCGCCGCGTTCATGGGCTTCGAGTCCGGGGCCATCTACAACGAGGAGGTCAAGGACCCCCAGCGCACCGCCGGGATCGCCACCCTGATCGCCATCGGCGTCATCGCCATGTTCTACGCCTTCTCGTCCTGGGCCATGGTGGTGGGCGAGGGGTCCTCGGCCGTGATCGCCCGGTCCCAGGAGTTCGGCCCGGACCTGATGTTCGTCTTCCTGGCCGAGCGGGCCGGGGAGTGGTTCGTGACCCTGGCGAACCTGATGTTCATCACCAGCCTGTTCGCGGCCCTGGTCGCCTTCCACAACATCGTCGCCCGCTACTTCTTCTCCCTGGGCCGCGAGCGCGTGCTGCCCGGTTGGCTCGACGCCACGGGCCGGCGCTCCGGCGCCCCGGTGGCCGGGTCCCTGGCCCAGTCCGCCCTGGCCCTCGTGGTCATCCTCGTCTTCGCGGTGGCCGGCGCCGGGTCGGAGGACCCCCTGTTCCCCGTGCTGACCCTGTTCACCTGGCTGACCAACATGGGCGCCTTCGGCCTGGTGCTGCTGATGGCACTGGCCTCGATGGCCGTGGTCGGCTACCTGCGCCACCTGAGCGCGGAGTACTCCGCGTGGACGCGGCTGATCGCCCCGGGCCTGGCAGCCGTCGGCCTGGTGCTGCTGTTCGGGGTGATCGTGGCCAACTTCAACGTGCTCATCGGCACCGAGGACGCCACGGTCCTGAGCTGGCTGCTGCCGGCCATCGTGCTGGTCCCCGGCCTGTTCGGCACCCTGTGGGCCCGGTGGCTGCGCGCCGCCCGGCCGGACACCTACCGGGGCATCGGCCAGGGTGGTGAACTGGACTGACCTGTCCGCCCCGGTGACCACCCTCTGACCTGGACACCCGCAACCGGGAGCGCACCCCGGAACGCACCCCGAAACCCGTATCTTCGACGAGAGGACCTCTGATGACGACCGAGACCACCACGACCACCGACCTGACGACCTTCGAGGGCCTGCTGGCCGCGGTCAGCGTGCCCGCGGGCGAGGGGGTGGCGATGACGGACCCGGCGACCGGGGCCGTCATCGGGCACGCCCCGCAGCGTTCGGTGGCGGAGCTGGACCAGGCGATCGCCACCGCCCGGCAGGCGCAGCCCGCATGGGCGGCGCGCTCCCACGCCGAGCGCTCGGAGTACCTGAACCGGGCCGCGGACGCGGTGGAGGCCTCGGCCGAGGCGCTGGCCGAGCTGCTCTCGCGGGAGCAGGGCAAGCCGCTCAACGGGCCCAACGCCCGGTTCGAGGTCGGGGCCTGCGGCGGTTGGCTGCGGGCCAACGCCGGGTTCGAGATGGCCCCGGAGACGCTGGTGGAGGACGAGTCCGGCACCGCGGTGCTCGAGTACGTGCCGATGGGCGTGGTCGGGGCGATCGGGCCGTGGAACTGGCCGATGATGATCTCGATCTGGCAGATTGCCCCGTCGCTGCGGATGGGCAACACCGTGGTGCTCAAGCCGTCCGAGTACACCCCACTGTCGGTGATGGGCCTGGTCGAGGTGCTGAACCAGGTGCTGCCGGCCGGGGTGCTGCAGGTGGTGCCCGGGGACGGGGCGCTGGGGGCGGCGCTGACCGCGCACGAGGGCGTGGACAAGCTGATGTTCACCGGCTCCACGGCCACCGGCAAGGCCATCATGCGCTCGGCGGCGGACACCCTGAAGCGGCTGACCCTGGAGCTGGGCGGCAACGACGCGGGCATCGTGCTGCCGGACGCCGATCCCGAGGCGATCGCCGAGGACGTGTTCTGGGGCGCGTTCATCAACACCGGGCAGACCTGTGCGGCGCTGAAGCGGCTGTACGTGCACGAGTCCCAGTACGACCAGATGTGTGAGGCCCTGGTGGACGTGGCCAAGAAGATGCCGATGGGCGTGGGCCTGGAGGAGGAGAACGTGCTGGGCCCGCTGCAGAACAAGGCCCAGTTCGATATCGTCTCCTCGCTGGTCGAGGACGCCCGGGCTGCCGGCGCGCGGATCCTCACCGGCGGGGACCCGGCCCAGGACCAGGACGGGTATTTCTACCCGGTGACCCTGGTGGCGGACCTCGACAACGACAACCCGCTGGTGGCCCGGGAGCAGTTCGGACCCGCGCTGCCGATCGTGAAGTACACGGACCTGGACCAGGTCATCGAGTGGGCCAACGGCCTGGCCGTCGGGCTCGGGTCCTCGGTGTGGGGCTCGGACCTGGACGAGGCCCGGTCCGTGGCCGCCCGCTTGGAGGCCGGCACCACGTGGATCAACAAGCACGGGGCGATCGACCCCCGGGTGCCCTTCGGCGGAGTGAAGCAGTCCGGCTACGGGCTCGAGTTCGGCGTCGAGGGCCTGAAGTCCGTGGCCCTGCCCAAGGTCACCAGCTGGTGAGGTGACGCTGCGGCCTGGGCTCTACGGGCCGCCGCGTTCGTTGGCTGGTTCTGTCCCTGCGGAATGCCTCCACGGGGACAGGACCAGCCAAGGCGCGTGCGATCTAGCGCTTGCGGTACAGGGCCTTGCGCTGGAACCTCGGCTCGGAGGTGACCAGCGCCCCGAGGGACCGGAAGATGTCCTCGTCCACAGTGCCCAGGATGGTGGTGGTGTGCACGTTGCACCCGGCGAGGTTGCGCAGCTGGGCCAAGGCCACCCGGGCGTTCTCGTCGTCCGCCGCGGACACGGACAGGGCGATGAGCACCTCGTCCGTGTGCAGACGTGGGTTGCGGGATCCCAGGTGCTCGGTCTTCAGCGTCTGGATCGGCTCGATCGCCTCGGGCGAGAGCAGGTGCACCTCGTCGTCGAGCCCGGCCAGGTGCTTGAGCGCGTTGAGCAGCATCGCCGCGGAGCAGCCCAGCAGGGTCGAGGTCTTGCCCGTGATGATGGTGCCGTCGGCCAGTTCCACCGCGGAGCCGGGCTCGCCCGTGCGTTCCTCGACCTCCAGCGCGGGCCCGACGACGACGCGGTCCTCGGGCGTGCAGCCCGCCTTGGACATCACCAGGGCCACCCGCTGGGAGACGGTGTCGTCCAGGTCGTTGATCCGCTCGTCCACCAGGGCCTTGTAGTAGCGCCGGATGATCTCCTGGCGCGAGGCCACCCGGCAGGCCTCGTCATCCACGATGCAGTGCCCGGCCATGTTCACGCCCATGTCCGTGGGGGAGGCGTACGGGGAGGACCCCGTCAGCTCCTCCAGCAGGGTCTTCATCAGGGGGAAGACCTCCACGTCCCGGTTGTAGCTGGTCACCTGCTCCCCGTAGGCGGCCAGGTGGTACGGGTCGATCAGGTTCACGTCGTCCAGGTCGGCCGTGGCCGCCTCGTACGCCAGGTTCACCGGGTGCTCCAGCGGCAGGTTCCAGATCGGGAAGGTCTCGAACTTCGCATAGCCGGAGGACACGCCCCGGGCGTGGTCGTGGTAAATCTGCGAGAGGCAGGTGGCGAGCTTGCCGGACCCCGGCCCCGGCGCGGTCACCACCACCACGTCCCGCGAGGTCTCGGAGTACTCGTTGGCCCCGAAACCCTCCTCGGAGACGATGCGCCGCGTGTCCTGCGGGTAACCGGGGATCACCCGGTGCCGGGCGACCGTCAGGCCCAGCCGCTCGAGCCGGTCCCGGAAGGCCAGGGCGATGTGGTTGGACTCCTCCAGCTGGGTCAGCACCACGTGCTCCACGAGGAACCCGCGCTCGCGGAACACGTCGATCAACCGCAGCACGTCGTCCTCGTACGGGATGCCGAGGTCCGCGCGCACCTTCTGCCGCTGCAGGTCCTTGGCGTTGATGCAGATCAGGATCTCCACCTCGTCCCGGATCCGCTCCAGCATCGCGATCTTGTTGTCCGGGGTGAAGCCGGGCAGCACGCGGGAGGCGTGCAGGTCGTCGAAGAGCTTGCCGCCCATCTCGAGGTAGAGCTTGCCGCCGATCTGCCGGCGGCGCTCATGGATGTGGTGCGACTGCAGCTCCACATACTTCTCCCGGTCGAACCCGGCGGGCCGGACCGGCTCGGTGACACCGGCCGCGGGACCGGCCGGGCCGTCATCGGGACCGGCGACCGGGCCGGTGGGGCGCTGGGCGGGGCGGGAGGACGATTCAGTCACGCCGACACGCTAGCACCGGGGGCCACCGCGCGGAGCCCGCGGGCGGATCACCCGGTCCGCGGCCGTTCGATCGACAGGACCTCACCCAGGGTGCCCCACTCGTTGCGTCCCAGGCGGCTCAGGGGATCGAGCTTCTCGGCCTGGGGCAGGGTCCGGCCCCGGGCGTCGGTGCTCAGGGTGTCCGAGTCCACCGAGACGTGCACGACCGTGCCGAAGACCAGGAAGCTCCCGCCCACCGGGAGCACCCGCTCCAGCGTGCACTCCAGCACCGCCGGGGAACCGGCCACCCGGGGGGAGGAGACCGCCACGGACTCCTCCATGGCCACGCCCGCGGCCTCGAACTCGCTGACCTCCGGGCCGTAGGGGGCCGAGGTCTGGTTCGCCTGCTCGAACTGGGGGCGGGAGACCAGCGAGATGGTGAACTGGCCGGTGGCCTCCACGTTCTCCAGGGTGTCCTTGCGCGTCACCGAGGAGAACAGCACGAT
>DATBUG010000352.1:0-1985 GCA_036516315.1 Citricoccus sp. | reverse complement strand
GGAGGTCATGATGGACACCTTTGCCGAACGCCACGGTGCGGCCCGGGCCACCCTGACCGAGGACGAGCTCGGCCGCGCCGAGGCGCTCGCCGCCCGCAAGTTCGCCACCCCGGAGTGGACGGCCCGCGTCCCCTGACCGGTCCCCGGTGTCAGCGGGCCTGCGCTTGCAGGGACCGGACCAGGTCGTCGGTGCGCTCGATGACGATGCGCCGCAGCGCCGCGGGGGCCTCGGGGTGCTCCTGCAGCCAGCGGCGGGCAGCCACGACCACGGGGTGGTCGTCCTGAGCCTCCGGCCCCCCGGGGACGGCGTCCTGGGCGCCGGGGAACAGGCCTTCGATGGTCCGTGAGGCCAGGCCGTTGCTCCGGCTCGCCCAGAGGCCGGTGAGCTCGGGCCAGTAGCTCGTGGTGAACGCGGCGGCCAGGTCCGGCCGCGAGGCGCCGAACCCGGCGGCGGTGGCGGAGAGGTGGTCGTTCGAGAGCACCCTGCCGTCCTCCGTGTGCCCGGTCATCACGGCCTGCCAGGCCGCGGCCCGGACCGCGGGGTCCGGCCGGGCTGCCGAGGCCGTCCGGTGCCAGACGCTGGTCTCGGCGGTCACCTCGGCCGCCAGCGCCTCGTCGAGGCGGTCCTGTCCGGCCCGGCCCAGGGCGGACAGGGCCTGCAGGGCGGCCCAGCGCATCTCCGCGTCGACCTCCAGACCGGGGACGACGCCGGCCCGCTCGCCGTCAGCGACCTCGTACCCGTCCCCGTCGCCACCGGCCGTGGGTGCGTGCGGCCAGCCGTCGAGCACGGACTCCAGGACGGTGGCGAACTCCTGGACAGGATCCACACGGGGATCAGTGCCGGCAGGCTCGTCCGTCCCGACGGTATCGCCCGCGGTCCGGGCCAGGAGGGCGTAGACGCGCATCGCGGCGCGCTGGCGGTCGCTGCCCGGACCCACCCCGCCGGACACCGCCTGCCGCAGGCTGAGCCCCAGCTCCGTGCGCAACCGGGCCCGCTGCCCAACCGGGGCGTAGCGCCGGATGGCCGTCTCGGCCTGGTGGAGGACCTGGGCATACAACCCCACGTGCTCGATCTCCGCGGAGAGCCGGCAGCAGGCCCGGACGAAGTCCGCGGCCGGCAGCTCCCCGTCCCGGGTCATGGTCCACAGCGCGGCCCAGACCGTGGCCGAGGCCAGGCTGTCCCGCAGCGGGTGCATCAGCGCGGCGCGCACCGAGTCCCCGTCCAGCCGGATCCGGGCGTAGGTGAGATCCTCGTCGTTGGGCAGCAGTAACCGCGCCCCACCGGGAGAGGCGAGGCCGGGCACGGGAGTGCCGGCTCCCTGAGCCCCGGAGCCGACCTCCACGTCGGTCACGGCCGAACGCACCAGTCGCCCGTCGGCGTCGGGCTCGTAGCGCCCGACCCGCAGGACGTGCGGGCGCAGGACCGTCCGCCCGGTCGCCGGGTCCACCCCGCGCTGGTGCAGGACCGGGGAGGCGCCGTCCTCGAGCCACAGCTCCGGCACGCCGGCGGTCTGCAACCACTGTGCGGGCCAGTCGGCGAGGTCCCGGCCGGAGACCTCGTGGAGCACCGCCAGGAAGTCCTCCAGTGCCGCGTTGCCCCACGCGTGCCGCGCGAAGTACTCGCGGGAGGCCGCCATGAACGCCTCCCGTCCCACGAAGGCCACGAGTTGCTTGAGCACCGAGGCGCCCTTGGCGTAGGTGATGCCGTCGAAGTTCTGCCGCGCCGCCTCGAGGTCGGGGATGTCCGCGACGATCGGGTGGGTGGTCGGGTACCGGTCCTGCACGTACGCCCACGCCTTGCGCCGGTTCGCGAAGGTGGTCCAGGCGTCCGTGAACTCGGTCGCCTCGGCCACGGCGAGCGTGCCCATGTAGTCCGCGAAGGACTCCTTGAGCCACAAATCGTCCCACCAGCGCATCGTGACCAGGTCCCCGAACCACATGTGGGCCATCTCGTGCATGATCGTGGTGGCCCGTGCCTCGTACTG
>DATBUG010000351.1:0-8451 GCA_036516315.1 Citricoccus sp. | reverse complement strand
CAGGGGCCAGCCCCGGCGTCCGGGCAGCGAGTCCTGCAGGTACGGCGGAGGGGTGGGGCGCGTCACGGTCCTCACCCTAGTGGCGTCCCGGCGATCCGGTGCATCCCCGGTCCGGTCCCGTCGGAGGTGCCGGTCCAGTCCCGCGGGCGGTCAGTCCAGGGTCAGCAGGTGCTCGATGACCGCGGCCACGCCGTCGTCGTCGCAGGCCCCGGCGGTCGCGTCCGCCGCCTCCAGCAGCAGCGGGTGCCCGGAGGCAACCGCGTACCCGGTGCCGGCCCAGTGGATCATCTCCAGGTCGTTGGGCATGTCCCCGAAGGCCACCACCTCGTGGGCGCCGATCCCGTGCCGGGCGGCGAAGTCCTCCAGGGTGCTGGCCTTGTTCACATCCGGACGGGACATCTCCAGCAGCGCGACACCGGGGGCCGAGTGCGTCACGGCCAGCAGCTCGCCGAGCAGGGTCCGCACCTCCGCCAGGAAGGCGTCCGGTTCGTTGCTGCGCGTCTTGGCCAGGAACTTCACCACCTGAGGCTCGGGGGGCAGCACCTCGTCGAGCGAGCGTCCCACGTGCACGCCGCGGGAGAGCTCTGCGGGGTCCTCCTCGTCCAGGCGGTCCATGAACGCGGCGTCCAGGTGGAAGCCGTCCAGGGTCTCCACCCCGAAGGACGCCGTGGGGTCCAGCGCGGCGATCATGGCCCGCGCCTCCAGCACGGTGTCCAGGTGCATCGGCCGGGACTCCAGCACCGTGTCGGTGACGAGGTCATAGACCACGGCGCCGTTGGAGCAGATGACCGGCCCGGCGTGGCCCAGGCCCTCGGCGACCGGGCCCAGCCAGCGGATGGGCCGTCCGGTCACGAACACCACCTGGATGCCGGCGTCGTGGGCGGCCTGAAAGGCGGTCACCGTGCGGGGCGAGACCCACCCGGTGCGGGTGTGGTCGTAGCCGATGATGGTCCCGTCCAGGTCGCTGGCGATCATCCGGGGACGTCGCGTCGCACCACCGGGCCTGGCCGGCGGCGCCGGATCGAAGGCCGGGTCGGAGAGGGACATGGGGCCATTCTAGGCTGGCCCGTCCGCCCGGACCCGGTCAGCCCAGTTCCTCCCGGGTGGGCGGGTCCGCGCCCGGCCGGGAGGCGGTGATGGCCGCTGCGCGAGCGGCATAGGCCAGCACCGAGGCCGTGTCCTCGGGGCTGATCGCCCGCAGGGCCTGACGGCCCCGGGACCCGAGCAGCCCGCGGTCCTTGAGGGCGATCAGCAGGGCCGCGGTGAAGGAGTCCCCAGCGCCCACCGTGTCCGCGACCTCCACGGGGTGCACGGGGTGCTCGGTCAGCCCGGCGGCGGTGGCGCACAGGATCGAGGTCGACCCGCGCGTGACCACGACCATGGCCGGCTCGATCCGCTGCCACTCCACGATGGTGTCCTCGATCGGACGGTCCGGATAGAGCCAGGCCAGGTCCTCGTCCGAGGCGTGCACCACGTCCGCGAGCGCCACGGACTCCTCGGCCCGCCGCCGGGCCACCGCGCGGTCCGGGACGATCGTGGGCCGGCAGTTCGGGTCGTAGCTGAGCGTGAGGTCCGGCTCGAGCACGGAGAGCAGCTCCATCACGGTGCTGGCCCCGGGTTCGAGCATGGTGGCGATCGAGCCGGTGTGGACGTGGGTCAGGGTCCGGTGCCGGCCGTCGCGGTCCTGGACCTCGCGGAAGATGCGGCCCAGCTCGGGCAGCGGGGGCAGGGTCCAGTCCAGGTCGAAGGAGTAGCTCGCGGCCCCGGTGGGGTCCAGGCGGGCGGTGGCCACCGAGGTCGGGGCGTCGTCCGGCTCCAGGACCGACTCGACGTTGTTGCGCGCCAGGTGCTCCTGGACCATCCGGCCGTAGTCGTCCCGGCCGTAGCGACCGGTGAACAGCACGTTCTCCCCGAGCCGGGCCAGGCCGACGGCCACGTTGAGGGGACTGCCACCCACGTGCACGCGGGGTGTGGCGGTGTCCGAGACGACGACGTCGACGAGCGCCTCGCCGATCACACCCACGTAGTCAGTCACGATTCAACGGTACCCTACGGGTCAGTTGCCGCCTCGGCGATGACCTCCGCCCGGGCACCCCGCTCCCGCCCCGCCCGCCGACCGAAAGCGCCCCCGTGACCCGCAACGAACCGAACACCCCAGACCACCGGACCCCGGGCCCGGACGCGCCGGTGCGCCCACCCGCACGGCCCTCGCGGCTCCGCCGGCTCGGCATCGGCTGGACGCTGCACGGGGACGGACGGCACATCACCCCCGGCGAGGTGGTCACCCCGGGTGAACGGCTCGCCTGGCCGCAGACCATCGGCGTGGGCGTGCAGCACGTGATGGCCATGTTCGGCGCCACGGTGCTGGTGCCCACCATCACCGGGTTCCCGGTGACGGCCTCCCTGTTCTTCTCCGGGGTCGGCACGCTACTGTTCCTGGTCGTCACCGCCGGGCGGGTGCCCTCCTACCTGGGCAGTTCCTTCGCGTTCATCGCCCCGATCTCGGCCGCGATGAACCAGCACGGCATCGGGGGCGCCCTCGGCGGGGTGCTGGCCACCGGTGTGGCCCTGTTCCTCGTCGGGCTCATCGTGCAGCGTGCCGGGACCGGCTGGATCCACGCGCTGATGCCCCCGGTGGTGATGGGCACCATCGTGGCGCTGATCGGGCTGAACCTGGCCGGCTCCACCACCCAGGCCATGGTGGAGGTCCCCCTGACCACCTTCGCCACCACCCTGGCGATCGTCGTCGCCGCGGTGGCGTTCACGGGGCTGCTGGGCCGGCTGTCCATCCTCATCGGCATCGTCGTGGGGTACCTCGTGGCGCTGGCGCAGGGCCAGGTCGACTTCACCCCGGTCGGTGAGGCCGCCTGGATCGGCCTGCCGCCCTTCCACGCCCCGGAGTTCCACTGGAACGTGCTGTTCCTCTTCCTGCCCGTGGTGCTCGTGCTGGTGGCCGAGAACATCGGCCACGTCAAGACGGTCGCCCTGATGACCGGGCGCAACCTGGACGCGATGAACGGCCGGGCCCTGATGGCCGACGGTCTCTCCACCACCCTGTCCGGCCTGGGGGGCGGCGTGGGCACCACCACCTACGCGGAGAACATCGGCGTGATGGCCTCCTCCCGTGTCTACTCCACCGCGGCGTACTGGGTCGCCGGGACCACCGCCCTCGCCCTGGCCTTCCTGCCGAAGTTCGGCGCGCTGATCAACACCATCCCCGCCGGGGTGCTCGGCGGGGCCGGGATCATCCTGTACGGGATGATCGGCGTGATGGGCGTGCGGATCTGGGTGCAGAACCGGGTGGACTTCTCCAACACCATCAACCTGATGGCCGCGGGGGCCGGATTGATCGTCGCCATCGCCGACCCCGTCCTGGACCTGGCCGGCATGCAGTTCGGCGGCATCGCCCTGGGCACGGCGGCCGTGCTGGTGGTGTTCCACCTAATGACGCTGATCGCCCGGCGCCGGGGCACCGAACCGGTGCCGGCGGGCCCGGAGGAGGACCCCTATGAGTCCCCGGAGCCGGGCCGGCTGGGCTGAGCGGGGCGGCCCGTTCCGCCCTAGGCTGGAGGCGTGGCCGAACACCGGGGAAGACGTGAAGGGCCCACGCCGGCACCATGGCCGGCCGGGGCCTCCCATCTCGTGGTGTCCGGGCCCTCGGGGTCCGGCAAGTCCACGGCCGGCCGGCTCGTGGCCACGGCCCTGGGCCGGGTTTGGGTGGAGGGCGACGCCTTCCACTCGGTGGCGGACCGGAACTCGATGGCCGCCGGCATCCCGCTGGACGACGCCGCCCGGCTGCCCTGGCTCGGCCGGCTCGCCGACGAGCTCCGCCGCCTGGGGGACCTGGGGCTGCCCGCGGTACTGGCCTGTTCCGCGCTCACCCGCTCCTACCGCAACGTGCTGCGCACCTGCGGTTATCCCGTGACGATGGTGCAGATCCTGGTCTCTCCCGACCAGTTGCGGGCCCGGGTCCAGGCCCGGGAGGCGCATTTCATGCCGGCCTCGCTCGTGGAGAGCCAGGTGGCCCTCATGGAGCCGCTGGCACCGGACGAGGACGGGATCGCCGTGGCCTCGGCCGAGGACCCCGAGGCCACGGCGGCCCGCATCCTAGACGGGCTCGGGTTCGTGCTGGACTGGTCCTGAGGACAACCGAAACAGCCGGAACGCCCGGGCCGCTCACCGGCCCTTGCGCCTCCGGGAGGACCCCGACGTCGGCCGTCCGGAGGCCGCCGGACCGAACCGCTTCCCGGATCCCTTCGCTGCCGGCGCAGCGGTGGAGCCCGCCACCGGCGCGGTCCCGCGCCCGGACCGGGAGGACCCCGGCCGGCGGCCCTTGGCGGCACCGATGAAGTCCTGCACCAGGTCCGAGTCCACGGCCCTGAGCCAGGCCAGGCCCACACCCCACCCGGGGTGGCCGGACAGCGGCAGCACGATGACGTCCTTGCGGCCGAACATCCGCGCCACCGAGGCCGGCAGCACCGTGTGCCCGGCCCCGCTGGCGGCCAGTTCCACCGCCATCCGTTCACCGGACCCGGGCACGTCCGGGGCGTCCAGCGGGTCCGCCGGGGGCGGTGGCGCGAACCGGTCCGGATCCATCAGCGCCTGCGGATCCAGCTCGGCCAGCGGCACCGGGCCGTCCGTCTCCGGCTCCCAGGCGGCCAGCAGGTGGTCGCGTCCCACGCAGACCACCGCCTCCTCCTCGTAGAACCGCACCACGTGCACGTCCTCCGGGGCGATGCCGGCCGCACGCAGCAGGTCCTCCGGTGCCGAGTCCAGGCGCCAGCGCAGGTAACCCAGCTGCGGCAGGCCGCGCGGGGGCGAGCCGTCCGCGCCGGGGGCCAGGAACGCCAGCTGCCCGCCGACGTCGTGGTTCACCAACTGGACCCGGCGCTCGCGCGAGGTGAAGCGGTCCACCCACTTGGACGGCGAGGCGCCCGGGATGGTGGAGAGGAAGAGCGTCTCCGGCACCGCCGGCCCGGAGGCCGGCGGCGGGCCGGAGGGTCGTTGGCCGCCGCGGGACACCGGCGGTTACTTGACCTTGTCCTGGAGGAACTGCACCGCGCGTGACCAGGCCAGCCGGGCCTGCTCGGGACGGTAGTTGCCCTGCGGGTTCTCGTCGTTGTGGAACGCGTGCGGGGCGTCGTAGAAGAAGTACTCCACCTCGGCTCCGGACTCCTCGCGGATCTGCCGCTCCTGCTCCCGCGCCTTCTCCGGCGGGAACATCCCGTCCTGCTCGGCGTAGTGGCCCTGGATGGCCGCGCGGACGCCCGCGTAGGCCTCGGGCACGGCCTGGCCGACGCCGTAGAACGGCACGGCCGCCGAGATCTTGTCGCCCTGCTGGGCGGCCAGGGCGAGCACGAAGCCACCGCCCATGCAGAAGCCGACGGTGCCGACCGTCTCCGAGGACACCGCATCCAGGGACAACAGGTAGTCCACGGCACCGGCCAGCTGGCGGGCACCCTCCTCCGCCGGCAGCTTGGACATCATCTCGCCGGCCTCGTCGCCGTCGTGGGCGACCCAGCCGCCGTACAGGTCCGGGGCCAGGGCGGTGAAGCCCTCCGCGGCCAGCCGGTCACAGACGTCGCGGATGTGGTCCGTGAGCCCCCACCACTCCTGGATGACGATCACGCCCGGCCCGGACCCGGACTCCGGGGTGGCCAGATAACCGTGGCCCAGCTGGTCGCCGTCCTGGCCGGGATCCTTGTCCGGCAGCGGGAAGGTGGTGTTCTGGTGCGGGGTCTTGCCTGCCAAAGGGGCCTCCATCCGTCTCGTCCTGGGCCCGGTGCCCGGAGGCACACGCGGTGCGTCCCCGGCCGGGTCTGCGTCACCGTCAGTCTAGGGAAGCCTTCCGGCACGGCAAGCGGTGATACTGAGACCACCCGGCGCCCGCCGGCCAGACCCCTGACTCGTACCCAGGAGGCACCATGCCAGCCCACAGCACTGCCGCACGACTGTTCGCCGAGGCCCTCGGCACCTTCGTCCTCGTCCTCGGCGGATGCGGAACCGCCGTCTTCGCCGCCCAGGTCATGGACACGGACGCCGGCGTCAACATGGGCGTCGGGTTCCTGGGCGTCGCCCTGGCCTTCGGGCTCACCGTGCTCACCATGGCCTACGCGGTCGGGCACATCTCCGGCGGGCACTTCAACCCCGCGGTCACCCTCGGCACGGCCCTGGCCGGACGGACCCCGTGGCGCGACGTGGCGCCCTACATGGTGGTGCAGGTCATCGGCGCCACCGTGGCCGGTGCGGTACTGCTGGCCATCGCCTCGGGCAAGGAGGGCTTCAGCGCGGTGGAGTCCGGTTTCGCCACGAACGGCTACGGCGAGCGCTCCCCGGACGGCTACTCCCTGCTGTCCGTGCTGCTCATCGAGATCGTCCTGACGGCCGTGTTTCTCTACGTCATCCTCGGCGCCACGGACCGGCGGGCCCCGGCCGGGTTCGGCCCCCTGGCGATCGGCCTGTCCCTGACGCTGATCCACCTGGTCTCGATCCCGGTGTCCAACACCTCGGTGAACCCGGCCCGGTCCCTCGGCGTGGCCTGGTTCGCCGGCCCCGAGGCACTGGCCCAGGTGTGGCTGTTCATCCTCGCCCCCCTCGTGGGCGCGGCCATCGCGGGGCTGACCTACGCCCTGATGTTCCCGGACCGCCGGGACGTCAACGCCGGCATCGCCGGTGCCGAGGCCGACGACCGCCAGGCCTGAGCAGACCTATAGCATCTGGCGGTCAGAAGATGACGCGTTGACGCCCTCAAGCGCCGATCCGGGTCATGTTCTGACCGCCAGTTGCCTGCGGGGCGCCGAGTGGGCGCGGTTCAGGCCTGCGCGCCCTCCTCGGCCGGCAGCACGAACGAAGCGTCGATCAGGATCTTGACGTTGTCCGAGACGAGCACGCCCCCGGCGGCCGCCTGCAGCGGGGCGTTCCAGGTGATCCCGAAGTCCTTGCGGGAGATCTCGCCCGTGGCCTCGAAGCCGGCGCGGGTCATGCCGAAGGCGTCGACGGTCTGGCCACCGAACTCCGCGGCCAGCTCCACCCGCCGGGTGACGCCCTTGATCGTCAGGTCGCCCACCAGGGTGAACTCCTGCGGGTCGTTGCCGGCCGCGCGCACCTCGGTGGAGGAGAAGGTCATCACCGGGTGGTTCTCGGCGTCGAAGAAGTCGGCGCTCTTGAGGTGGGCGTCGCGGTCGGCCTGCCCGGTGTCCACGGAGGCGACGTCGATCGTGACGTTCACGGAGGACTCGGCGGGGTTCTCGCCGACCACCAGCGTGCCCTCCACGGACGTGAAGGTGCCGCGGACCTTGGAGATCCCGGCGTGGCGGACGGTGAAGTCGACGTCGCTGTGGGCGGGGTCCAGGTTCCAGGTACCGGGGGTCAGGGCGGTCATGATGCTCTCCTTGTGTTGTCGCGGTGGCGGCCGCTCGGGGCGCCAGTTTTTACTTGAACGTTCAATAGAACGGGCGGGGGGCGGGAACTATTCCCGTCCGGTACATGAACTTTCCGTGACGCCGGACTACCGGGTGGCCGACCACCGTCCAGTCTCCGGCCCACCGCGCTCCCCCTGGCGCGTCCTGCGGCCTCCCGGGCGGCCCGTCACGCGGCGACCCCCGGGATCCGGGCCCGTCTCCAGGTTGGATAGGCTCGTCACAGCTAGACGTCCGCACGGCGGCCGGCGCACCTCCCGGTGCCGCCCGGCGCCAGGACGTGCGGACCCCTCGACCTGCAATGGGAGTACCTGTGAAGATCGCGATCCTCGGCGGCGACGGTTTCTGTGGCTGGCCCGCCTCGTTGCACCTGTCCGACCTCGGCCACGAGGTCGTCATCGTGGACAACTTCTCGCGCCGGGTCATCGACGAGGAACTCGAGGCGGAATCGCTGACCCCGATCCGGTCCCTCTCCGAGCGCCGCGCCGCCTGGCGGGAGGTCTCCGGCCGGGAGATCGGCTTCGCCTTCCTGGACGTGGCCCAGGACTATGAGGGCCTGGTGGAGTTCTTCCGCACCGAGCGCCCGGACGCCGTCGTGCACTTCGCGGAGCAGCGCGCGGCCCCGTACTCCATGAAGTCCCCGAAGAACAAGCGGTACACGGTGGACAACAACGTCAACGCCACCCACAACGTGCTGAGCGCGATCGTCGAGTCCGGCGTGGACATCCACCTGGTACACCTGGGCACGATGGGCGTCTACGGCTACGGCACCGCGGGGATGAAGATCCCCGAGGGTTACCTGGACGTCGAGGTCACGGCCACCGAGGACGCCGAGGGCAACCCGGTCGAGCCGCACCGCATCCCCCAGCAGATCCTGTACCCGACCAACCCGGGCTCGATCTACCACATGACGAAGGTGCTGGACCAGCACCTGTTCGCCTACTACGTGAAGAACGACTCCCTGCGCATCACGGACCTGCACCAGGGGATCATCTGGGGCACCCACACCGAGCAGACCCAGCGGGACGAGCGG
>DATBUG010000350.1:0-1782 GCA_036516315.1 Citricoccus sp. | reverse complement strand
GGTCCTGGTGGAGCCGGAGTGGATCCTGATGATCGCCCTGCCGCCCATCCTCTACTCGGCCGCGGTCAACGTGCCCATCATGGACTTCCGCCGGGACCTGGGGTCGATCGGTGCCCTGTCCGTGCTGCTGGTGCTCGCCTCGGCGGCCGGGACCGGCCTGTTGATCTGGTGGCTGTTGCCGGACATCGGCCCGGCCGCCGCGCTGGCCCTGGGGGCGGTCATCAGTCCGCCGGACGCCGTGGCGGCGACCTCGATCGGCAAGCGCCTGGGACTGCCCCCGCGGCTGGTGACCATCCTCGAGGGCGAGGGGCTGGTCAACGACGCGACCGCGCTGGTGCTGCTGCGCACCGCCATCGCGGCCACGGCCGGCAGCGTGACCTTCTGGGGCGCTGCCGGGGAGTTCGCCTACGCCGTCGCGGCCGGGACCGCCGTCGGGAGTCTCGTGGGCGGCGCCACGGTGTGGTTACGCTCCCGGATCCGCCAGCAACCGGTGCTGACCACGGCGATCTCGCTGACCGTGCCGTTCCTGGCCTACCTGCCGGCGGAGAACCTGGAGGCCTCGGGGGTCATCGCGGTGGTCACGGCCGGACTGATCACCGGGCACCAGGCGCCCCGGCGGTTCAGCTCCATGGACCGGTTGACCGAACGCACCAACTGGCGCACGATCCAGCTGTTGCTGGAGAACGGCGTCTTCCTGCTGATGGGTTTCGAGATCACCTCGATCGTGGCGGACGCGGAGGCCGAGGGGCACGGGGTGTGGTTCGCGGTGGGCATCGCCGTGCTGGCCACGGGGACGCTGGGCGTGATCCGCGTGGCGTTCATCATCCCGCTGATCGCGCGGCTGAGGGCCCGGCAGCGGCGAGCCCTCGGGCTCAGTGACCGGATCGACGCCGTCCTGGACGCCCACGCCGAAGGCCGGCGGCTGCCCGCACCGGTCTCGGCCCGGTTGCAGCGCAAGCGCGCCGACGCGCAGTTCCTGGCCACCGAGGGACTGGGCTGGCGCGGCGGCGCCGTGCTGGCCTGGTCCGGGATGCGGGGCGTGATCACGCTGGCCGCGGCGCAGTCCCTGCCGCGGGACATCCCCTACCGCGCCGACCTGATCCTGATCGCCTTCACGGTGGCGATCCTCACCCTGGTCATCCAGGGCGGGACCCTACCGGTGGTGATCCGGGCCCTCAAGGTCGAGGGGCCGGACGAGGACGCCGAACGCCGGGAGGCCGCGCGCCTGGCCGAGGAGATCATCGCCGCCCGGCAGGCGTTCCTGGAGCAGCAGGTCCCCCAACGCGAGGACGGCACCCCGTTCGACTCCGCGGTGGTGGAGCGAGCCCGCGACCGCGGCATGGCGGCCACCGAGGTGCTGGCCACCATGGCCGCGGACGACCCGGACAGAGAACTGCACCAGGCCCGGGAGCTGCGGCGCCAGCTCATCGACGTGGAGCAGGCTGCCCTCCTCGACGCCCGCTCCGGGGGCACCTACTCCTCCCGGGCGCTGCAGCGCGCCCAGGGGTTCATCGATGCCGAGGCGGCGCGACTGGGCGAGGCGTGAGGCCGGCGTCGTCGTCCGGTGTCGCGGTCGGGGATGCGCCGGGGGAGGCCAGGACAGCCGCCGGTTCGCCCGGGGCGGCCCCGCCCGAAGGGGACGTGCCCGGGGTGGCGGTGGGCTCCGTCAGCAGGACGGCCGCGGTGAACGCGGCCACCATGACGGCGCCGAGGATCAGGCCCGTGAGCCCGTACCGGGAGAGCCAGGGCCAGAACGCCACGCCCACGGCGAGCACCAGGGCG
>DATBUG010000349.1:0-5029 GCA_036516315.1 Citricoccus sp. | reverse complement strand
CCATGCCGACGGGCCCGACGGCGAAGCCCGCGTACATGCCCATCGTGGTGATGCCGCTGGCCGTGCCGATGCGGGCCGGGCCCACCACCTGCATGGTGCCGGCGTTGACCACCACGTTGACGCCCAGGACCGTCAGGCCGTGCAGGACCACGCCCACCCAGAACAGGACAGGCGCGTCCCAGAACGAGGAGGAGGTCATGCACGCCATGCCGAGCAGGGCCCCGGTGGCGATGAACATCAGCAGGACCCCGGGACGGCGGCCGGCGCCCAGGGCCCGGCCCCAGTAGATGCGGCTGGCCACGCCCACCACACCGGACAGGCCCGCGGCCAGGCCGCCGATCAGCAGGCTGTACCCGTGGTCCCGCACGGCGAAGAGCGGCAGGTAGACGTTGGTCGCCTGGGTGCCCATGCCGGAGACGAAGGCCACGGCCGCGAACAGCCAGACCTGGACGGGCAGCGACCCCGCCTGACCGCGGCCACGCCGGCCGAACCGGTCCGCGAGGACGCCCCGGACCGCGGGCCAGTCGGTCGGGTCCTCCGCCGGGATCTGGCGCAGGGACCACCACAGCAGGACGAGGACGAGCACGGCCGCCGTGATCGCCGCACCGGACCAGCCCGCCCACAGGGCTGCGGCCGGGAACAGCAGCCCCGCGACGAGTTGGCAGGCCTGGACACCGGACTGCTTCACCCCGATCCAGCCGGAGCGCTTGGTGGGCGGGACCACGGAGTAGATGACGCGGTTGGTGGTCGGGTTGGCGATGACCTGGGCCGGTCCGACCAGGATGCAGGCGACCACCAGCGACCAGTAGGAGGGGCCGATCGCGGAGACCAGCAGGGCCAGCACGGTCCCGCCGTAGTTGAAGATGAGCTGGCTGCGGATGCTCAGGACGTCGGCGAGCCGGCCCACCACCATGGAGGAGACGGCCGCGCTGACGAAGAGCATGGTGACGAGCAGGCCGAACTGCGCCGCGGAGACGCCGATCTGCCGGATCAGCAGGTCGGAGGTGGCGGACAGGCCGTAGTTCAGCAGCGGCCCGACGCCCATGGCGATGAGCAGCACCGTGAGCAGGGCGGTGGTCGCCGTCGGCCGGTCCGGTCCGGGCTCGGGTCTGTCCTCGGTCACGTGCTCCGTCTCCTCCCGGCAACCCGGCCGGTTGCCTGTCTGTCCCTCTGTCTGCCCCGCCGTGTGCTGTCTGCGCCTCACCACCCGGCCCGCCCCTCGGCGGGCCGGGCCGTCAGCGCGGCCGTGGTCTGCGCCGCGGCCCGCATCAACTGGTCGATCACCACGGACACCCCGTGGTCCGGCAGACGCTCCGTGGGGGCGACGACGGCCAGCGCGGCCGCGGCCCGGCCGGAGGCGTCGCGGATCGGCACGGCGACGGCGGAGATCCCCCCGGTGCTCTCCTCCCGTGACACCGCGTAGCCAGTCTGCCGGATCCTGGCCAGCACCGTGTCCAATTCCGCCACGGTGTCCACCGTCCGCGGGGTGAGCTTGCGCAGCCCGCCCTCGAACAGTCGCGCGACGTCGGCGGGGGCCAGGTCCGCGAGCATCACCCGTCCACCCGCGGTGCCGTAAGCCGGCAACCGCGCGCCGATGCGCGGGGAGGCCCGCAGGACGTGGGCGGACTCGATGCCATCGACGAACTCGACCTCGGAGCGGACGAGGACCGAGAGGGAGATCGACTCCCCCGTCGCGGCGGCCAGCTCCTCCATGGGCCGGTGCGCCGCGTGACGGATGTCCCGGGTCGCCAGGCCCGTGCCGGTGAACGCCAGCAGCTTCGGGCCCGGCCGGTAGACCCGGTTGTACGGGTCCTGGCTGACGTACCCCTGGGAGGCCAGGGTGCCCAGGAGCCGGTGCGCGCTGGAGGGGGCGATCCCGAGCTCCTCGGCGACCTGGCGCACCTTGACGACGCCCTCGGCCATCACCCGGTCCACCACGGACAGGGCGTGGACCACGGACCTGATCTGAGACACGGCACCTCCTCGACTGGAACAGCGTGTTCGCCACAGCAGAACAGCCACACATTCTGTTCCCTACAGCGCACCTGCATCCTACGCTCAACCACACCACCGGATCGGAAAACGCGTCCCTGTCCCCGTCCCCCGTCCCAGAGGAGAACCGCCGTGAGGACATCCACGAGAACCACCCGCGGCGCACGCTGGGCAGCCCCGGCACTGGCCCTGCCGCTGCTGCTGGCCACGGCCTGCGGGGGCGGGGCCACCGGTCCGGAGGGGGACGCCGCGACCACCACCGGGAACGACGCCGGCGCCGAGACCACCGAGGTCCGCGTGTCGGACACCGCGGGCATGCCGTCCGCGTTCCTCCAGTACGGCGTCGACGAGGGCTTCTTCGAGGCCGAGGGCCTCGACGTCACCGTGGACGTGAGCATCGGTGGTGCGGCCGCCGTCCCGGCTCTCGTGAACGGCCAGACCCAGTTCGCCGGGTCCAACACCGTCAGCGCCCTGCTCGCCGCCAGCAAGGGCCTGCCGGTGACGATCGTGGCCGCCGGGACCCGGACGGTGGGCGAACCCGAGGAGGATTTCGCCCGCATCGTGGCCTCGCCCTCGAGCGGCGTGCAGGACGTCGAGGACCTCGAGGGCGCCACCGTGGCCGTCAACACCCTGGAGAACATCAACGACGTGGTCATCATGACGCTCATGGAGGACGCCGGTGCGGACCGGTCACAGGTGAAGTTCGCGGAGATGGCCTTCTCGGACATGCTCCCCGCCCTGTCCAGCGGACAGGTGGACACCGCGTTGCTCATCGAGCCGTTCGTCAGCATGGCCCTGGAGGAGGGAGCCGTGGACGTGGCCAGCCCCTACGTCGAGTCCCGCGAGGACATGATGGTGGGCACGTACATGACCTCCGAGCAGTACGCCGCGGACAGCCCCGAGGTGGTCGAGGCCTTCCAGCGGGGCGTCGAGGCCACGGGCCAGGCCATCGCCGAGGACCCCGAGGCCTTCCGCGAGGCCCTGCCGGACATCACCACGATCGACCCCGAGCTCGCCGGTGAGATCCGGCTGCCCGCGTGGGAGGCGTCCGTGGACATGGAGACCCTGCAGTTCCTGAACGAGCGCATGGTGCGCTACGGACTCATCGACGAGGAAGTACCCGTCCATGATCTCGTCACCGCCCCGCGCGATTGACCGCCGCCCGCGGCGCACCCAGGGCCGCCTGGCCCCCGGAGTATCCCGGCGGCCCGGCCAGGGCCCCGACGCCGCGCCCGCGGACCACCTTCCGACCCCCGCCCCCGACGTGAGGACCGACCCCATGAGCAGCTCCCCTGCCGCATCCCGCCCCTACCGGCGCATTGCCACCGAGGAGGCGTGGGCCCCGCCCGAGTTGTTCGAGCAGTTCCGGCAGATCCTCAGCAGCCATCCGGAGGACGACCCGGGCCTGATGAGCCTCATGGGCTACTACGTGCTCGGTGAGGGCGAGCGCCCGCGGTTCATCCGCGAGCGCATGGCGGACACCGAGGAGATCCGCCTGCGCGAGATGGACGCGGCGGGGATCGACCACCAGATCCTGTCCCTGACGGCCCCGGGGACCAATCCCCTGCCGGCGGCGCAGGCCACGGACCTGGCGCAGCTGACCAACGACCGCCTGGCCGAGATCGTCCGGCGCCGCCCGGACCGGTTCTCCGGCCTGGCCGCCGTGCCGTTCACGGCCGCCGACGCCGGCGCGGCCGAACTTGAGCGCGCCGTCACCACGCTCGGCCTCAAGGGCGCCATCCTGAACTCCCACGTCCGGGACCGCTACACCGACGCCCCGGAGTTCCTGCCCTTCTACGAGGCGGCCGCGTCCCTCGGCGTCCCCGTGTACCTGCACCCCAACGCGCCCGCCGCCGGCCTGTTCCGCCCCCTGTACGAACGGGGGCTGGACGGCTCGATGTACGGCTTCGGCATCGAGACGGGGCTGCACCTGATGCGGCTGGTGGTCTCCGGGGTGTTCGAGCGCTTCCCGGACCTGAAGCTCGTGGTCGGGCACCTTGGGGAGGCCGTGCCCTTCTGGCTCAACCGCATCGACTACATGTACGGCAAGCAGGTCGCCACCGGGCGCTACCCGCACGTGCGGCCCCTGCCCCTGAAGCCCTCGGAGTACATCCGGCGCAACGTCTGGATCACCACCAGCGGCATGCCCTGGCAGGACGAGATCATGTTCGTCCGCCGGATGGTCGGCGCGGACCGGGTGATGTACGCGATGGACTACCCGTACCAGTACGAGCCCACCGAGGTGGAGCTCCAGGACGCGCTTCCGGTGACGGACGAGGAGAAGTTCGAGTTCTTCGAGGGCATCGCCACCCGGGTCTTCGGCCTCGAGCTGGACTCCCCCGCCGCCGTCGGCGCGGACGGTGCCGGCCGGGAGGGCACCGGGCCTGCCTAGCCGACGGGCTCGCCCACCCTCAGGCCTGGCCTAGCGACCGGACGGGACGGCGCCGGACCCGCTCAGGAGGCGCTCAGGAGGCGCTCAGGAGGCGAGCTTGCCCCGGATCGCGGCCAGGGCCGCCGTCGCCGCCGTCCAGAGGGTGGGCTCGGGGACCGGGACGAAGCGCGGGGAGTGGTTGACGGGCATGGTGCCGGAGTCCACCGTCGCCTGGTCGAAGCCGCCGTAGAACCAGAACACGCTGGGCACCCCGAGGGCCGCGGGCAGCGTCCCGAAGTCCTCGGAGCCCATCTTGGGCTCGGCCTCCAGCACCCGGCCCTCCCCCAGCGCCGCGCGCAGCACCCCGGTGACCGCCTCGGTCTCGGCCGGGTCGTTGAAGTTGCGCGGGAACCGGTAGAGCTCCTCGATGCGGGGCTCGGGCGCTCCGGAGGCCACGGCCTCGGCTGCGATGATCCGCCGCACGGCGGCCAGCACGTGCTCGCGGACGTCGTCGTCCATGGTCCGGATGTTCAGGGTGAACTCGGCGGTGGCCGGGATGATGTTCTCCTTCAGCCCGGCGTGGAAGGTCCCCACGGTCACGACGGCGGCGCGCCGCGGCGCGACCTCGCGCGAGACGATCGTCTGCAGGCGGGTGACGATGTGGGC
>DATBUG010000348.1:0-2038 GCA_036516315.1 Citricoccus sp. | reverse complement strand
GGCTGGAGCGTCCCGAGGCACTGCGCCTGGCGGCCTCCCGCGTGCACGGGCACCTGTTCACCGACGAGGCCCGTGCGATGGCCATGGGCCTGACCGCCCTGGAGTCCCTGGCGGCATCCGAGCAGGTGCGCGCGCTCGGCTGAGCCGCGTCACCGCCGCGTCACCGCCGCGTCCGGGTCCGTCCCACGAGGCCCCGGGCGAGGATCCGGTCGAGGCCGGGCAGCGCCATCAGGCGCAGCATGACCCGCCGCCGTGCCCGCCGCGCGTCGGTCAGGGGCAGGAACCACTCCGCGCCCCGGCGCCCGGCCCGTTGCTGGGCGGTCACCACGGGGTGCCACTCCTCCTGGTACCGCTGCAGCGCCAGCGGCACCGAGTGGGCGGAGACGAGGTGGTCGGCCAGCACCTCCGCACCGGCCACGGCCAACGAGGCCCCCTGCCCGGCGAGCAGCGAGACGGCCTGGCACGCATCGCCCAGCAGCGCCACGTGTCCCCGGTGCCACCGCGGCAGCTCCACCTGGGCCACCTGGTCGTAGTAGACCTCCTCCCCCGGCGGGCACTTCTCCAGCGCACGCGCCAGCGCCCAGCCCAGGCCCGTGTAGCGTTCCCGCAGGGCCTCGCGCGGGTCTGCGGGCAGGGCCGGGTCCGCGCTGGTGTGCGCCGCGAAGACGGCCACGCGGTGCTCACGCAGCCCGTACAGCCCGAGGGTCTGTCCGACCGTGTCCGTCATGACGAACCGCCCGGCCAGCGCCGCGTGCACCGCCGGGTCGGTGAACGTGTACGCGGCCGTGTGCAGCCCCAGGTAGCGCAGGAAACGGCTCTCCTCGCCCCACAACCGGTGCCGGATCTGCGAGTGGATGCCGTCCGCGCCGACGAGCAGGTCCACCTGGCGCGCCGAACCGTCCGCCAGGACCACCCGGACGCCGTCGGCCAGCTCGGTGAACTCGGTGACGGTGTCCGCGTAGCGGAGTTCGGCGGCGCCGCCGACGGCCTCGCGGAGGGCCTGTTCCAGGTCCGGGCGCATGAGGCTGAGCAGCCGCCCGTCCACCGAGTTGACCAGGCGCGCGTAGTCCAGGCTCACGCGGGTCCGGCCCTGCTCGTCCACGTAGGCCAGGGCCTCGACGTCGTAGGCCAGCTCCTGCAGCCGGGGCAGTAGTCCGAGGCGTTCGGCGGCCCGGTGGCCGGGGCCGAAGAAGTCCATCATGTACCCCTGGCGGCGCGGTCCGGGAGCGCGCTCCACGACCGTGACCTCCCAGCCGGCACGGGTCAGGGCATGAGCCAGGGCGAGGCCGGCGATGCCCGCCCCGCAGATCACGGCGGACCCGGTCATGGCTCCGCCCGCCGGCGCCCGCGGGGGTGTGCGGCCCGGGGCGCGCGCGTCCCGGTCATGTCCGCGACCGTAGCAGCCGGCCGGCGTCACCGTCACCGGCGGGCGTCCCGGCAGTATGGCGGCAAGCGGCAGTATGAGTGAGAGCGGCGGTATGGCTGCGAGCGGCGGTGACGGTGACGGCCCGGGCGCCGGGGGTTGACCGCCCGCGGGCGCCCGGCACTAATGGTCCCAGGAGGAACCGATGACCACCGTGCAGGAGAGCACCTGGCAGATCCACCCGCTCACGCCCGACCGCTTCGAGGACTTCGCCGACGTCGTCAACCGCAACCGGCGGCCGGACGCGTGCTGGTGCCTGTCCCACCGGCTCCCGGCGCGGCAGATCGAGGAGCTCGGGGGTGGCAGCCGGGAACGGGCCATGCGCGAGCTCAGCCAGCGCGACCCCGCCCCCGGTGTCCTCGCCTACCGTGACGGGACGCCGGTGGGCTGGTGCAGCATCAGTCCCCGCGACCAGATCCCCCGCCTGGTGTCCTCGACGCTGATCCGCCCGGTAGACGACGTGCCGGTGTGGAGCATCATCTGCCTCGTGGTGCGCCCCGGGCACCGCCGCCAGGGGGTGACCGAGCGTCTGATCTCCGGAGCGGTGGACTACGCCGCCTCCCGTGGTGCCCCCGCCGTGGAGGCCTACCCCGTGGACCCCGAGGGCCGGATGGA
>DATBUG010000347.1:0-16578 GCA_036516315.1 Citricoccus sp. | reverse complement strand
GCCCGGCCGTCGCTGACGGCCTGCCGGGACCAGCGCACGGGGGCGGCGGCCACCCGGTTGGCCGTGAAGACGGCGGCGGCGTGGTGGTCCGGACCGTCATTGACGACGACGGCGACGTCCGGCTTGCCGCTGGACTTCAGTCCGGCGACGACGCCGGCGGACCGGAAGCCCCGGGCACTCGTGACGCTCATGGTGCGACTCCCTGCTGGGTCAGGCCGGTCTCCTCCGGGAGGCCGAGCGCGATGTTCATGGACTGGATGGCTCCGCCGGCGGTGCCCTTGGCGAGATTGTCGAGGGCCGCCGAGACGATGACCCGGCCCGCGTGCTCGTCCACGGCCAGCTGCAGCACGGCGTGGTTGGACCCGATCACGGAGGCGGTGCTCGGCCATTGCCCCTCGGGCAGCAGGTGCACGAAGGGCTCGTCCGCGTAGGCCTCCTGCCAGGCCTGGCGCAGGTGCCCGGCGTCGACACCGGTCCGGTAGCGGGCGGTGGCCGTGGCCAGGATCCCGCGGGGCATCGGGGCCAGGGTGGGCGTGAAGGAGATCGTGACGGGTTCCCCGGCCGCCTCGGACAGGCCCTGCTCGATCTCGGGCGTGTGGCGGTGGCCGCCACCGACTCCGTACGGGCTCATCGAGCCCATGACCTCGCTGCCCAGCAGGTGCGGCTTGAGCGACTTGCCCGCCCCCGACGTCCCGGAGGCGGCGACGATCACGACGTCGTGGGGCTCCAGCAGGCCCGCGGCGAACCCGGGGGCCAGGGCCAGCAGGGAGGTGGTCGGGTAGCACCCGGGGACGGCGATGCGCGAGGCCCCGGCCAGCCGGGCGCGCTGCCCGGGCAGTTCGGGCAGCCCGTAGGGCCAGGTTCCCGCGTGCTCGGACCCGTAGAACCGCGTCCAGGCCTCGGCCGAGACCAGGCGGTGGTCCGCGCCGGCGTCGACCACCAGGGTGCCCGGGGAACGGACCTCGATCTCGGCCGCGAGGGCGCCGCTGGCGCCGTGGGGCAGGGCCAGGAACACGACGTCGTGCCCCGAGAGCACCTCGGCGCTCGTCTCCTGCAGCACCCGGTCGGCGAGCGCGTGCAGGTGCGGCTGCAGTGCTCCGAGCCGCTCCCCGGCGTTGGAATGGGCCGTGATGGCCCCGATCTCGACCTCCGGGTGGCCCAGCAGCAGGCGCAGGACCTCTCCCCCGGCGTAGCCACTGGCTCCGGATACGGCGACTTTCAGGCTCATACGCCCATGGTAGAGGAAATATGCAGACCCGCCAATATTTATGCAAGACGGGGAGCCGGCCGGCGGGGACCACCGGGGCGTCGCACCCGGCGGCAGGCGGGGTTACGGTGGGCGGTATGACCGCCAACGCCCTGCCCAGCACCCAGCATGCCATCCGCGTCGACGCCTCCGGCGGCCCTGAGGCCCTGCGCTGGACCGAGGTCCCGGTGCCGGATCCAGGACCCGGGGAGGTCCTGGTCCGCACGGCCGCCGCCGGACTGAACTTCATCGAGACCTATCAGCGCTCGGGCGTCTACCGGATGCCCCACCCGTTCGTCCCCGGGTCGGAGGGGTCCGGCACCGTGGTCGCCGTGGGGCCGGGCGTGCGCGAGGTCTCTACCGGTGACGTGGTCGCGACCGCGGCGGCGTCCGGCACCTACGCCGAGTACTTCACCGCCCCGGCCAGCCAGGTGCTGCCGGTTCCCGAGGGGATGGACCCCGTCACGGCCGCGGCCATCCCCCTCCAGGGGATGACGGCCCACTACCTGTGCCGTTCCACCTTCCCGGTGGAGGCCGGCCAGACCGTGCTGGTCCACGCCGGCGCCGGCGGGGTGGGCCTGCTGCTCACCCAGTTGTGCGTGGCCCACGGGGCCCGGGTGATCACCACCGCCTCCACGCCCGAGAAGAAGGACCTGTCCCGGCAGGCGGGCGCGAGCGAGGTGCTGGACTACACCGGCTTCGCCGCCCGGGTGCGCGAGCTCACCGACGGCAAGGGCGCCCACGTGGTGTACGACGGCGTCGGCAAGGACACCTTCGACGAGTCCCTCGAGGCCCTGCGGGTCCGCGGCATGCTGGTCCTCTTCGGCGGGTCCTCCGGCCAGGTCCCGCCGTTCGACCTCCAGCGTCTCAACGCGGCCGGCTCGCTGTACGTGACCCGGCCGTCCCTGGCGTTCTACACCCGCACGGCCGAGGAGACCCGCTGGCGCGCCCGGGAGCTGTTCGAGGCCGTGGACGCCGGCACGCTCTCCTTCCGGGTGGGCGCCACCTACCCCTTGCCCGAGGCCGGGCGGGCGCACCAGGACCTCGAGACCCGCCAGACCACCGGCAAGTCCCTGCTCCTTCCCGGGTGACCCGAACCACGGCGCCCGGGGCGCGGAATTCCGATAAGATGACGGGCATTCTTTTTGCCGATTCCCGGCAGTCCCGAGTCGTGAAAGCAGGACGAACCCCGCCGTGCCCCCCTATGCTCCCCAGCTCTCCTCCGCCGCCCTGGCGCCGCCCGTCCGGACCCTCGTCGAGGTCCTGGCCGCGACGGCGGAGCGCCACCCGGAGGCTCCGGCACTCGACGACGGTGACACGGTCCTGTCCTATGCGGAGTTGCTGGCGGAGGTCGCGTCCACCGGCCGCGCCCTGCACGAGGCGGGCCTCGGCGCCGGCGACCGGATCGGCATCCGCATCCCCTCCGGGACGGTCGAGCTCTACGTAGGCATCCTGGCCACGCTGTCCATCGGCGCCGCCTACGTGCCCGTGGACGCCGACGATCCCGAGGAACGGGCCCGGCTGGTGTTCTCGGAGGCGGAGGTCGCCGCCGTCCTCGGCGGGGGCGGAACGGTGCACACCTCCTCGACCCGCCCCAAGCCCTTTCCCGCGCCCCGCCCGGCGGAGCCGGCCGACGACGCCTGGATCATCTTCACCTCCGGGTCCACCGGGACCCCGAAGGGCGTGGCCGTGACCCACCGCAACGCGGCCGCCTTCGTGGACGCCGAGGCCCGGTTGTTCCTGCCGGACGACCCCCTCGGCCCCGGGGACCGTGTCCTGGCCGGGTTGTCGGTGGCCTTCGACGCCTCCTGTGAGGAGATGTGGCTGGCCTGGCGCTCCGGGGCCTGCCTGGTGCCGGCACCCCGTTCGCTGGTGCGGTCCGGCATGGACCTGGGCCCCTGGCTGGTCTCCCGCTCGATCAACGTGGTCTCGACGGTCCCGACCCTGGCGGCGCTGTGGCCGCCGGAGGCCCTCGAGAACGTCCGGCTGCTGATCTTCGGCGGGGAGGCGTGCCCGCCCGAGCTCGCCGCCCGACTGGCCGAGGACGACCGCGAACTGTGGAACACCTACGGACCGACCGAGGCCACCGTCGTCGCCAGTGCCGCCCGCATGGACGGTCACGGCCCGGTCCGCATCGGGCTGCCCCTGGACGGGTGGGACCTGGCCGTCGTGGACCCGGCCACGGGGATTCCCGTGGCGGAGGGCGAGACCGGCGAGCTGATCATCGGCGGGGTGGGCCTGGCGCGCTACCTGGACCCGGCCAAGGACGCCGAGAAGTACGCACCGATGCCGACGCTCGGCTGGGACCGGGCGTACCGTTCCGGGGACCTGGTGGTGTGGGATCCGCAGGGGCTGATCTTCGCCGGCCGCGCGGACGAACAGGTCAAGCTCGGCGGCCGGCGCATCGAGCTCGGTGAGATCGACGCGGCCCTGCAGTCCCTGCCCGGGGTCGCCGGTGGGGCCGCAGCCGTCCAGACCACGCCGGCGGGCACGCAGGTGCTCATCGGGTACCTCGCCATCCCGCCGTCGGGTCCGCCGGCGGACCTGCCGGCACTCCGGGAGCGCCTCGCCTCCGAGCTGCCCGCCGCGCTGCTGCCCCGGCTGACCACCGTGGAGACCCTGCCGACCAAGACCTCCGGCAAGGTCGATCGCGCCGCGCTTCCCTGGCCCCTGAACGGTCCGAGCGGGGCGGGCACGGACCCGGCCGGGACCGGTGCCGACGACGGACCGGCCGACCCGCACTCTCCGGGCGGCTGGGTGCTCACCCAGTGGGCCGACGTCCTCGGCGCGGCCCCCGAGGACCTCGACACCGACTTCTTCGCCGCCGGCGGCGGCTCGCTGGCCGCGGCCCAGCTCGTCTCCCGATTGCGGACGCGGTACCCCACCGTCACCGTCCGCGACGTCTACGCCCACCCCCGGGCCGGGGCCCTGGTCGAGGCCGTCACGGCCAATGACGGGCGCCCGGCCGCGCCGGCCGAACCGGTCACGCCGCGCCCCGTGGTCCGCACGGCGCGCAAGGCCCAGGTCTTCCAGACGCTCATGGGCCTGCCCCTGGTGATCCTGGTCGCGATGCGCTGGCTGGTCTACCTGGCAGCCGGCTCCAACCTCGCGGCCGCGGCCGGCATCCTGCCCGGGGCTCCCACGGTGTCCTGGTGGTGGGTCCTGGCCGGCTGGCTGGCGTTCGTGGCTCCGCCCGGACGGATGCTCCTGGCCGCCCTGGCGGCCCGGTGGCTGCTGCGCGGAGTGGAGCCCGGGTCCTACCCGCGCTCGGGGCGGGTCCACCTGCGCCTGTGGCTCGCCCAGCACATCTCCGACCTGGTGGACCCGGTCTCCCTGGGCGGTGCCCTGTGGGTGCCCACCTACGCCCGGCTGCTGGGAGCGAGGATCGGCCGGAACGTGGACCTGCACTCGATCCCGCCGGTGACCGGGCTGCTCGAGCTCGGTGACGGGGCCTCGGTGGAGCCCGAGGTCGACCTGTCCGGGTACTGGATCGACGGGGACGTCGTGCACATCGGTGCGATCACGGTCGGCCCGGACGCGGTGGTCGGGTCCCGGTCCACCCTGATGCCCGGGGCCAGCGTCGGCGCCGGGACCCGCATCCACCCAGGGTCCACCGTGGTGGGACGCGCCAAGGACGGCCTGGAGTACGCGGGGTCCCCCGCCCAGCGTCTCGGCAGGGCACGGTACTCCGGACCCAACATCGCCCCGCCGCGCGCCACCGGCTGGCTCACCCTGTCCGCCCTCGGCTCGGCGGTGCTCGCGCTGCTGCCGGTGGCCGCGGCGCTCTCGGCCGCCCTGGTGGGATTGTGGTCCCTGACGTGGTGGCCCGACTGGCGGCCCGGTGGCGCCGGAACGGCCCCGGAGACCTTGGTCGGTTCCGGGTGGCGCCTGCTGGCGGTCAGCCCCCTGCTCGCCCTGACATGGTTCGGGCTGACCATGGCCTTCACGGTCCTCACGGTCCGGCTGCTCTCGACCGGCGTGTCCGAGGGCTACCACGCCGTGCGTTCCCGGATCGGCTGGCAGCTGTGGGCCACCGAACGTGTCCTGGACCAGGCCCGTGACCTGCTGTTCCCGCTGTACGCCTCCCGCTTCACCCCGGTCTGGTTGCGCTGGCTCGGAGCCGAGGTGGGGACGAACGTGGAGGCCTCCACGGTCATCCTGCAGCCGGCGCTGACCCACATCGGCGACGACGCCTTCCTGGCGGACGACACGATGATCGGTTCGTACGAACTGCAGCGCGGCTGGATGCGCGTCGCCCGTGTCCGGGTGGGGCGGAAGTCCTTCGTGGGCAACTCGGGCATGGTGGCGGCGGGCCGCAAGCTCTCCAAGAACTCGCTGGTGGCGGTGCTGTCCGCGGCGCCGCGGAAGACGAAGGCCGGCTCCTCCTGGCTCGGCTCGCCCCCGGTCCGGTTGCGCCGGTCCCAGGTGGAGGCCTCGGACACCCTCACCTACGACCCCTCGGTGGCCCTGAAGCGTGCCCGCACGGTCTGGGAGCTGCTGCGCGCCGTTCCGGTCTGGGTCTCGACGGTGATCGCCCTGTTCGTGGCCCTGGCCCTCGAGGGCCTCGCCCAGCTCGGCGGCGGCGCCGCCGAGGGCGCAGGCCCCGGCGGGTGGTGGCTGTCCGCCCTGCTGGGCGGGGCCGTGCTGATGCTGGCCGGGGCAGTGGCGGCGGCGTCGTCGGTGCTGGCCAAGCGGGTGCTCGTGGGCCGCATTTCCGCCGGCGAGCACCCGTTGTGGAGCTCGTTCATCTGGCGCAACGAGGTGGTGGACACCTTCGTCGAGATGGTCTCCGCCCCCTGGTTCGGGCGTCTGGCCTCCGGCACCCCGTCGCTCGTGTGGTGGCTGCGGGCCCTCGGCGCCCGGATCGGCCACGGCGTG
Source organism: Citricoccus sp. (assembly GCA_036516315.1). Classification (GTDB taxonomy): domain Bacteria; phylum Actinomycetota; class Actinomycetes; order Actinomycetales; family Micrococcaceae; genus Citricoccus. Next base: position 10,454 of record DATBUG010000347.1, on the reverse strand, counting down.
TGGTGCGAGTCCTACTGGCTGCCGGAGGCCGACCTGGTCCAGCTCGGGGACTCCTCCACGGTCAACCGTGGCTGCGTGGTCCAGACGCACCTGTTCCACGACCGGGTGATGTCCATCGATACCGTGCGGCTCGGTGACGGTGCCACCCTCGGACCGAACTCGGTGATCCTGCCGGCTGCCGCGATCGGCGAGGGCGGTACCGTGGGTGCCGGGTCGCTGGTCATGCGCGGGGAGGACGTGCCCGGCCACACCTGGTGGATCGGCAACCCGGTGGCCCCGTGGAAGGGGCCCACGGTGAAGGGCCGCTCCGAGGCGATCAGCCACCTGGAACGCCGCCGGGACCAGGCCACGCGCGCCTCCCGTTCCGTGGACGGCGACGCCGTTCCCTCCCGTCCAGACCGTCAGGAGCACACCCGCCCGTGAACGATGCCAGCCCGGCCATCCCCGACCCCTACCTGCCGACCGCCGGCACCCCGGACTACACCGTGGCCCACTACGACCTGCGCCTGGAGGTGAAGCTCGCCGCCAACCGGCTCTCGGGCCGGGCCCGGCTCGAGGGTTCCCTCGTCAACGACGCCCGCCGGATCGACCTCGATCTGCACGGCCTCGTCCCCAGCAAGGTCACGGCGGCCTCGGGGGGCCGCCGGCTGCAGGTCACCCGCTTCACCGCGCGTGGTGGCCGGCTCCTCATCGAGCTGTCCACCATGCTCGAGGCGGGGGCGGCCCTGGTGCTGGAGATCACCTACGCCGGGGTTCCGACCCTGCTGGACGGCCCCTGGGGCGAGATCGGCTGGGAGGAACTGGAGGACGGTGTCCTGGTGGCCGCTCAACCCAACGGAGCGGCCACCTGGTTCCCCTGTGTGGACCACCCATCCGTGAAGTCGACCTATCACTTCACGATCAGCACCGATGCCGGCTACCTGCCCGTGTGCAACGGCCTGCCGACGGGCCACCGCCGCCGCTCCTCCCGGGAGGAGTGGACCTGGGAACTGCGCGAACCGGCCTCCAGTTACCTGGTGACGCTGCAGATCGGCCGTTACCGCATCACGGCCGTTCCGGATCCGTCGCAGGGCGGCTCCTGCGGGCCCCGTCCGGGATCCGGGGACCACGGGGCAGGCGCCGACGACGGGGGCGGCGCCGACGACGGTGCCGGTGCCGGGCACGTGGCCCCCGTGTTCGTGGCCGCCTCCCCCGCCCTGGCCGAGCGCGCCATGGCCGCCCTGGCGGTGCAGACCGAGATGATGGCGTGCTTCAGCGAGCACTTCGGCCCCTACCCCTTCGCCCGCTATACCGCGGTGGTGACGGACGACGCGCTGGAGATCCCGCTCGAGGCGGCCTCGCTGTCCATCTTCGGCTCCAATCACCTGACCGGGACATGGGCGGCCGAGCGGCTCGTCGCGCACGAGCTGGCGCACCAGTGGTTCGGCAACGCGTTGACGCTGCGCCAGTGGAAGGACATCTGGCTGCACGAGGGATTCGCGTGCTTCAGCGAATGGCTCTGGGGCGCCGAGGCCGGACGAGGGACCCTGTCCTCCTATGCCCGGACCGCCTGGCGGGGCCTGGCCGCCCAGGACCAGGAATTGCTTCTGGCCGACCCGGGGCCGGAGGTGATGTTCGACGACCGCGTGTACAAGCGCGGGGCCCTGGCCCTGTTCGCCCTGCGTCAGTCCCTCGGCGTGGAGTCGTTCGGCCGCCTGGTCCGCACCTGGGTGGACGAGCACCGGCACGGCACGGTGGACACGGACCTGTTCCTGGACCACGCGGACCGGCACGCGGCCGCCGAGGGCCGTGGCCGCGGATACGCCTCCGGCGTCCTGCACCCCTGGCTGTGCCGCCGGGAGCTGCCCGCCTTTCCCGGCGCACCGGACCGGACTTCGTAGGATGGAGGGGTGAGCAGTCAGGAACAACGCCGTCTGGCCGGCGCCTATATCCGCCAGCAGCGCAAGCTGGCCGACCTATCCATGCGCCAGGTGTCCGCCATGGTCGGGATCTCGAACCCGTACCTGTCCCAGATCGAGCGCGGTCTCCGCGCTCCCTCGGAGGCTGTGGCCGCGGGCATCGCCACAGCCCTGGGCGTGAGCGTGGAGGATCTCTACCAGCACGCCGCGCCGGGCGAGGGCGCCGGTGGCCTCGAGGCGGCCATCCGTGCGGCGACGGAACTCACCGAGGCCCAGCGGGCCTCGCTGACGGAGATCTACCGTTCGTTCCTCCGTGCCAACGCCGGGAACGCGGCCGCCGGTGCGACCGGGCCGGCCGCACCGGACGAGGCGCCCCCCGGTGACTCAGCACCCGGTGACGCCGCCGGGGACGCGTAACCGGCCCGCCCCGGGGGGCGGCTCCGCTCAGCCCTCCCGGCCGTCCGTCCCGCTGGGGACCGCCCGGGGACCGCGGCGGGCCGGGCGCCGACGGCGCGGCTCGTCCGTCAGCACGTCCGGGTCGTCCTGCGGCGTCTGGTTGGACAGGGCCCCCATCTCGGCGAAGATGGACCGCCAGTGGTTCTCCAGGGAGTCCCGGCTCATGAACAGTCCGAGGTGGCCGCTGGCCGAGGACTGCCGGCCGACTCGGTCGGCCGGGGTGGAGGCGTGGTCGGCCAGGGCCCAGACCTGGTCCGCCGGCGTGATGTGGTCCGTCTGGCCGGCCATGAGGAACAACGGGCAGGAGATGTCCGCCAGGTCCACCGTCCGGCCCTCGACCTCGAGTTCGCGCTTGATCAGCGCATTGCGCATGAACAGGTTCTCAACCGCCCACAGGTAGAAGGCCCCCGGCATGGGCTGGGTCCACTGGAACCAGTCCTCGAAGCGCCGGTAGCGCTCAAGGTGCTCCGGGTCCCTCAGGTGAGTCGCCAGCTCGAGCCGCCGGCTGAGCTCCTGGTCCGGCTGCAGGGCCTTGAAGCCGTCCAGCAGGAACCGCCCCGGCAGCAGGCCGTCATTGGCCTCGACCACGGACCGGTAGAAGGACAGGTCACCGTTCGGGGTGAGCAGCTCGAGCCAGTCATGGATGAGCGGCTCACCGGCATGGAAGTCGATCGGCGCCCCGGCGATGGCCAGGGCGTTGACCCGCTCCGGGTGCAGGGCCGTGAAGATGGTGGCCAGCCAGCCCCCCTGGCAGTCCCCCACCAGGTTGACCCGGCCCCCGAGGAGGTCGGTCACCTCCCGCAACAGGACCATGTAGTCCTCGATCGAGGTGTCCTTGGTCTCCTGGGTGGCACCGGCCCACTCCAGGACCAGGATCCGGGGGCAGCCGTTGTCCCGTCCGGTGATGACCTGGCTCTGGTTCGCGGCGAAGTCGACGATGCTGGAGTCGTGGCCCGCCTGCGGCGGGAGGATGACCGTGGGCACGACGTCCGGGGGCGCGTCCGGGGCGGAGAAGTCGCGCAGCCGGGCGATCGGCCATTCGCGCACCACCACGTTCTCGTGGGCCCACGGGGGACGCCGGCGGTCGGCCATGGTCGACACCCAGGTGACGAAGTCCCCCGCCACGTCCAGGGGGGTCGCCCCGCGTCGGCACGCGTCGCTCCAGTAATCGACGGTGAACTTGTGCAGGGCGGTCCAGGCCCCGAACGTTCCCGAGATCAGCGAATCGGTGATCCCGGGGGCGGCGGGCTGGTACGTCATGGGGTACACGGAAACTCCTCTGGCAGTGATGGCGTCAGTGACCTGCGCCACATGAGTCCAGTCTTACGCGTCAGTAGCAAAATGTCGATGCCAGCGTGCCAGAACGGCCCCGCCGGAAACCGACGGGGCCGTTCGATCAGCATGCGCTCGGCGTCATGCCGCAAGGCTCACTTGAGCAGGTCGCGCGCCGCCTTGACCCAGGCGTTGGTGACCTCTTCCGAGAACTGGATCTGGGTGTTCGCGGTGTTCTTCATCCACTCGTTCTGGGAGGACTCCGCGATCTGGCGCTGCATCTCGAAGAAGGACTTGGCGGCCTTCTCGTAGTTGTCGATCACCGTGCGGCTACCGGCCTTGGCGGACTCGGCGACGGCGGAGTTGAACTCCTTCATGCGCTCGGTGTTCTCCTCGAACCGCTTGGTGGCCTCCTCGGCCATGCGGTTGGCGTTGTCGGCGGCGGCGTTGGCGGCGTTCGGGTTGGCGGCCATGATGTCTCCTTGGATTGATGTCTATGGCAGCGGTGAACCTGGCTGCGTTAACAAAGTTAGCAGGGCGGTGCTAACCCCTGCAAGCCCGACGGCGGTCACGGCCGGTCACATGTCCATCCCGCCGTTGACGCCCCAGATCTGTCCGGTGATGTAGGAGGACTTGTCCGCGCACAGGAAGTGCACGACACGGGCGATCTCCTCCGGATTGGCCAGCCGGGCCATGGGGATGTTGCCCTTGATCTTCTCCAGCACCTTCTCCGGGACGGCCTCGACCATCTCGGTGTTGACGTACCCCGGCGTGACGGTGTTGACGGTCACGCCGATCGAGTCGTCGTTGAGCTTGCCGGCCCGCTGCAGGTGGAAGATCGCCTCCCGGGCGAGCGTCTTGGTCAGCCCGAACAACCCGGACTTGGAGGCGGCGTAGTTCGCCTGGCCGATGTTGCCCATCTCCCCGATGATCGACGACACGTTCACGATCCGGCCGGTACCGCGCTCCAGCATGTGCTTCAGCGCCGCCTGCGCCATGTAGAACGTGCCGGAGAGGTTGACCTGGATCACGTCGTCCCAGTCGTCGTCCTCCATCTTCAGCACGGTGCGGTCACGGGTGATCCCGGCGTTGTTGACCAGGATGTCGAGCTGGCCGTGCTCGGCGATGACCGCGTCGATGGTGGCGCGGCAGTCCTCGGCCTGGGCCACGTTGCCCCGGTGGATCGAGAAGGTGCCCTCGGGGAAGGACGAGCGCATGTCCTGGAGGAACTGCTCGGCCCGTGCGGTATCCCCGCCGTAGCCGAGGGCCACCTGGGCACCCTGCTCCGCGAGGCTGCGGGCGATCGCGGCACCGATGCCACGGGTGCCGCCCGTGACGAGGGCGACACGCCCTGTCAGCTTGGTGCCACGCACTCCGTCAGTCTGGGTCTGTGTAGTCAACTGCCTCTCCTCCGCAGGTGGATGGTCCGTCCGTCAGTGCTCGGAACGGCGGTCCTGGCTCCGTGGTTCGAGCCAGTCACGGATGTGCGGCCAGATCTCGTTCTTGGCGCGGGATCCGGCCATCAGGCCGATGTGGCCACCGACCCCGTCGAGGTGCTCGACGTCGGGGCTGGTCAGGACGTCGAGCAGCGGCAGCGTGCCGTCACGGGGCGCGATGTGGTCCCGCGAGGCCGTGACCACCAGGATCGATTGCTGGATCCTGGACAGGTCCACCCGGTGCCCGCGCAGCCGGATGCGGCCCGTGGCCAGGCGGTTCTCCTTGTAGACCCAGGTGACCCACTGCCGGAAGGCCCGCATGGCGAAGTTGGGGTTGTCCGCCACCCACTTGGCCATCGGCTGGAAGGAGGCCTTGTCCGCCGTGCCGTCCTGGACCTGGCGGAACAGGCGCAGGGGCGTGCCCACGTAGTTCGGCACCGGCTTCATGAGCTTGTTGACCGTGTCCACGTAGGACCCGGGCAGGTAGGCGGCATGCTGCTCGAGCCAGTCCGCGTCCAGCTCGTCGTGGCCCAGCATGGCCTCGTAGGTCGAGTTACTCGCGTCGAACGGCATGGTCAGCGGCACCCAGTTGCGCACGGGCGCGTCCGGTGTCACGGACAGGTACATCCCGCTCAGGGCCGCGCCGATGCACCAGCCGATCAGCGTGATCTCCTCGGCCCCGCTGCTGCGGCGCACCTCCCGGATCGCCCGGGGCAGGTAGGTCAGGGCGTAGTCCTCCAGGCCGGTGTCCGCGTCCTCCTCGTCGGCGTAGCCCCAGTCCACCAGGTAGACGTCGTAGCCCTCGGCCAGCAAGAACTCCACGAAGGAGTTGCCCGGGCGCAGGTCGAAGATGTCCGGCCGGTTGATCAGTGCGAAGGTGAGCAGGATCGGCACCGGATGGGTGCGCCGGTTGCTGCGGTAGCGGAACAGGGTGGTCTTGCGGTAGGTCCACACCACGTCCTTGGGGGTCGCCCCCACGACGGCGTCCGGCGTCGTCAGCTGGATGTTGGAGTACTCCAGCAGGGTGGCGGGCAGACGGAGCAGGTCCCGGAACATCGACGCCACGGGGCTCACTTGTCCTGGTCGGCGTCGCCGGAGGAGCTCCCGCGCGAGGAGGTCCCCGTGGACCGGCCGGTACGGCGCTGCTGCCGGGCCGCCGGGGCGGCGTCGCGCTCAGCGGCCTCCTCGGCCAGGGCGGCACTGCGGCGGCGCTCCTCGGCCAGTTCGTCCTCGAGGCGCTCGACCGTCTCCAGGACCATCTCCAGCTTGTCCTCGTTGCGGGACAGCTGGCGGTGCAGGGACGTCACGTCCGCCCGGCCGGCGAGGCGGGCGTTGCGGATCACCAAGTCCAGGGCGTCGTTGCCGAGCCGGTGCAGTGCGACCAGGTTGCCCGCCGTCTGGGACAGCATGTGCCCGAAGGCCCGGGAGTTCACGACCTCCTCGAGCCCCGGCGAGGCGGCCGCCAGGAAGTCGTCCAGGTGCTGTCGGTAGGGCCGCTCGCCGTTGGTGCCGGATGCGTCCGCCATGTGGTGTTCCTCCCGTTGGCCCGCGCAGGTCTGGTGCCGCCGGCCGCGTGTCAGTGTCCGTGCTGTGGGTCTGAGCACATGCTACACACGTGCCGCACCGGGACACGGACGGGAAGTTAACAAACGTGCTAACTACTCGGAGGTAACACCACGACGGCCCCGACCAGCCCCTCAGGGGCCGGACCGCCGGGCCAGTCCGGGTCCGCGGACACGACGGCGGAGGCCGCTCCGGGAACGCGCCAGGTGAGCCCGCGGTCCGCGGCGCCCTCCGGACCGGCCGGCAGCAGGGCCGTCCGGGCCGGGTCGTCGCGGAACCCCGTGCCGCGCGCCTTGACGAGGGCTTCCTTGGCGGACCACAGCCGGGCGCGGGCGAGCGGCCGGTCGGCCTCCGCCAGCCCGGCGACGACGTCGGCCTCGGCCGGGGAGAAGCCGATGGCGCCCAGCTCCTCGGCCGTCGCGAACGCCGGCGAGTCCAGCTCCTCGATGTCCACGCCGATCCGCCACCCGGACTGGACGGCGTCCGCGTCCAGCCACGCCGTGGCCAGCCACCCCCGGGAACGGCTGAAGCTCACGGCGGGCAGCCCACGGTCCGGGTCCACGGCGTCAGGTCCGTGGCGGCGCCGGGCGAGGGAGCTGTAGCGCAGTGCGGGCACGCCGTGGCCACCGGACCCGCACTCAGGGCACCGGTGGGTCACCTCGAAGGTGCCGGGACGGTGTCCCAGGCAGACGGCCAGGAAGTCCAGGGCCTCCCGGCGCTGGTCCCCGGCGCGCGGCCCGGTGACCACCACGTGCCATCCCGGTGCGGTCACGACGTCGCCCCTCTCGCTCAGCGCTGGACGGCGCCGTGGCGCTCGGCGGCCAGTGCGGTGGCCGCGGCACGGGCCTGGGACGCCTCGTCCGCGGTGAGCGTGCGGTCCGGGGCGCGGAACCTCAGGGTGAAGGCCAGGGACTTGTGCCCCGGGGCAACGCCCGGACCGGTGTAGACGTCGAACAGCGCGAGGTCCTCCAGCAGCTCACCGGCACCCTCGCGCAGGGTGTCCAGCACGTCCCCGGCCACGGCGTCCTCCGGGACCACGAGGGCCACATCCTGGCTGGTCAGCGGGTAGGTCGACAGCGACCGGGCCACCACCACCTGGGGAGCGGCCGCGATCAGCGCGTCCAGGTCCAGCTCCACGGCCACGGTCCGGGCCGGCACGTCCGCCGACTCCAGCCACTTCGGCAGCAGCTCACCGGCGATTCCGACGACCGCCCCCTCGGCACCGGCCAGCGTCAGCTGCGCGGTGCGGCCCGGGTGGAACGCCTGGTGCCGCCCCTGGGACACCGCCAGGTCCACCCCCAGGACGTCGGCGATGTCCAGGGCCACGCCCACGGCGTCCTGCCAGTCCCAGGCCCGCGGCGTGTGACCGGCCCCCGGGGCGGAGTCGTGGCCGGTGAGCACGGCGGCGACGTGGCGCGGTTGCTCCGGGATGCCGGCGTTCAGGTCCGCCAGCACCTCGTCGGCGGGGCGGGCACCGAGCGGGGGGATGGCGGCACTGCCCAGGCGCTGGCCGGGGAGGAACACGGACCCGGACTCGTACAGGGCCAGGTCCCGGAAGCCACGGGAGACGTTGCGCCGGGCCGTCTCCAACAGGCCCGGCAGCAGCGAGGTGCGCAGGTAGCCGAACTCGGCGGAGATCGGGTTGGCCAGGTGCACCATGCGCTGGGCCTCGCCCTCCTCGGCGGTCGCCGAGCCGAAGAAGCGGTTCTGCGCCGCGGAGACGAAGGGGTAGCACAGCACCTCGGTCAGCCCGGCTCCGGCCATGGCCTGCAGCACGCGGCGGCGCGCGGCCTGGGAGCGGGTCAGGCCCCGCCCGGGCGGGGCCACCGGCACGGTGGCGGGAATCCGGTCGTAACCGACCAGCCGGGCGATCTCCTCGACCAGGTCCTCGCGGATCTGCAGGTCGGTGCGCCATGAGGGGGCGGTGACGGTGAACACGGTCCCGCCCGCGCCGCCGTCGGGACCCGACGCCGGCGCACGCTCCACCGTGGCACCGAGGTCCCGCAGTGTGCCCTCGATCTGCTCCTCGGTGTACTCCACGCCCATCAGCGCCCCCGGGAAGGAGGCCGGCAGCTCGACGACGGCCGGCTCCGGCCGGGTCCCGACGTCGGTGATGCCCGGCCCCGGGGTGCCCCCGGCGAGCTCGACGAGCAACTGGACGGCGCGCTCGGCGGCCTCGTCGGCGATCTCCCAGTCCACGCCCCGCTCGTTGCGCTTGGAGGCCTCGGAGGGCAGCCGGTGCCGGCGGCGCGTCCGCCCCATCGAGACCGGGTCGAAGTGGGCCGACTCGATGAGCACCGTCGTGGTGGCGTCGGAGACCTCGGTGGCCCCGCCGCCCATGACCCCGGCCAGGCCGATGGGTCCGCGGTCGTCGGTGATGAGCAGGTCCTCGGCGGACAGCTCCCGGTCCTTGCCGTCCAGGGTGGTCAGCCGCTCCCCCGCGCGGGCGCGGCGGACCACGATGTCCCCCTGCAGGGCGTCGGCGTCGTAGAAGTGCAGGGGCTGGCCCAGCTCCCACATGACGTAGTTGGAGATGTCCACGGGCAGGGAGATCGAGCGCATCCCGGCCAGGCGCAGCCGGGCACTCATCCACGGCGGGGTGGGCCGGGTCGGGTCGATCCCCGTGACGGTGCGCGCCACGAAGCGGTCACAGCCCGGCACACCGTAGACGGGGGCCTCGTCCTCGAGGCGCACCGGGTACCCGGCACCGTCCGGCTCCGGGACGGTGACCAGGGAGGCCGGGTCGGTGAACGGCGTGCCGGTGGCGTGGCTGTACTCGCGTGCCACCCCCCGGATGGAGAAGGCGTAGCCGCGGTCCGGGGTGACGTTGATCTCCGCGGCCTCGTCCGTCAGGTGCAACAGCTCGTACACGTCGGTGCCCGGCTCGGGATCGTTGCCGTGCTCCGGGGAGAACCCGAGGGTGGAGAGCACGATGATGCCCTCGTGGTCGTCCCCCAGGCCCAGTTCGCGGGCCGAGGCGATCATGCCGGCCGAGACGTGTCCGTAGGTCTTGCGCGGGGAGATGCGGAAGTCCCCGGGCAGCACGGCCCCGGGGAGGGTGACGACGACCTTGTCCCCGACCTCGAAGTTGTGGGCGCCGCACACGATGCCCTGCACGCCGGAGGGGTCGATGCCCTCCCCGGTGAGCGTCTGCGGACGGCCCTCGGGGACCACCCGCACCTGGCACCAGTTGATGGTCTTGCCGTTGGACTGGGGCTCGGCGACCTTCTCGAGCACCTCGCCCACCACGATCGGTCCGGACAACTCGTCCGCCGGGCGGTGGACGTCCTCCTCCTCGAGGCCGACCCTCACCAGGTCGGCCATGACGTCCTCGGCGGTGGCGTCCGCCGGGACCTGCGCGTACTCACGGAGCCATGACAGCGGGATGCGCATGGGTGATCAGATCTCCATTCCGAAGTGCTGGGAGAAACGGACGTCGCCCTCGATCATGTCGTGCATGTCCGGGACCTCGTTGCGGAACATCAGGGTGCGCTCGACGCCCATGCCGAAGGCGAAACCGGAGTAGACCTCGGGGTCCAGGCCCGCGGCGCGCAGCTCGTTGGGGTGGACCATGCCGCACCCGCCCCACTCGATCCACTGCGGACCGCCCTTGGCGCCGGGGTGCCAGATGTCCATCTCGGCACTGGGCTCGGTGAACGGGAAGTAGTTCGGGCGCAGCCGGATCCGGGCCTCGGGGCCGAACATCTGCCGGGCGAAGTACTCCAGGGTGCCGCGCAGGTCGGCCATGGTCAGGCCCCGGTCCACGGCCAGGCCCTCGAACTGGTGGAACACCGGCGTGTGGGTGGCGTCGAGCTCGTCGGTGCGGAAG
>DATBUG010000346.1:0-2730 GCA_036516315.1 Citricoccus sp. | reverse complement strand
GAGGTGGCGTGGGCGGGAGCCAGGAGCGTGGCGCTCAGCGTGAGGGCGGCCAACGCCCCCAGGGCTCCCCGGGTGAGGTGCATGGTCTACTCCGGTGGAACACGGGGTGCCATCATGCTGAAAGCGTTGCTTCAGACCGTCAAGGGGCGCTGCGTACCGATCGGGTAACGCCCATAGGCGAGTTATACCTTCGGGGGTAGTGATCTGCATCACTTGCGACCTACAATCGTCCTCACCGTCAACCATCTCGCCCCCTCGCACCTCTAGGAGCAGTGCCATGCACCCCACGAATCCCACCACCATTCCGCGGCCGCGCCGGCTGCTCGCCTCCCTGGCCGGACTGGCCACCGCCGGACTGCTGCTGACCTCCTGCGCCGGTGACGGCGGTGGTTCCGCGGAGGGGGGCAGCGACGGCGGCGAGAGTGTCACCCTGACCGTGGCCTCCTGGGCGAATCCCGGCAGCGTGGACGAAGCCGTCATGGAGTACTGGACCCAAGAGCTCGAGGACCGCTCCGAGGGCCGGCTGAGCTTCGACATCTCCTACGCGGCCTCCCTGTGCAGCGCGGACGAGATCCCGGAGTGCGTCCGGGACGGGCGCGCCGACGTCGGGCAGACCATCGCGGACTACGCGCCCCAGCTGTTCCCCCAGACCACGGTGGTGAGCATCCCGTTCCTGACCCAGAACAACCAGGCCATGACCCAGGCCGTGTGGGAGCTGAGCACCGAGCACGAGGGCGCCGCCGCGCTGTGGGAGAGCAACGGGCTGAAGCTTGTGGGCCACAACCCGGCCGGCCGCCTGCTGCTGGGCAGCAAGGAGCCGGTCGAGTCCGTGGACGACATCGCCGGCAAGCGCTGGCGCATGGCCGGCCCGTACACCCAGATGGCCATCGAGGCCGCAGGTGGCAGCAACGTGGCCCTGACCGCGCCGGAGACCTACGAGGGCGTGGAGCGCGGCGTCGCCGACGCCGCCGGGTTCCCCATGGACGGGCTGATCTCCTTCCAGCTCAAGGACATCCTCCCCAACTGGACCGACCCCGGGCTGGGCCAGTACACCAGCACCGGGCTGTGGATGAACCTGGACACCTACGAGTCCCTGCCGGATGACCTCAAGCAGGTCGTGGACGAGGTGAACGAGGAGTACAACCAGGGCGGCGTGGCCAAGGTCTTCGAGGAGATCACCCTCGAGCAGTGCGACCCGGCCCTGGAGAGCATCGGGAAGATCGACGAGTGGGACGAGGCCGAGTCCGAGCGCTGGCGCGAGGCCCTGGGCACCCAGCCCGAGGAGAAGTGGATCGCCGACGCCGAGGCCGCCGGCCTCGAGGACGCCCAGGGGTATCTCGAGGCCTACAAGGAGAAGATGAGCTCCTTCGAGGGCGAGACCCCGAAGGATCCGTCCCTGGTCTGCTCCGACCGGTCCTGACCCGGTCTCTCCACGCTGACCTTTACACACCTTCCTCCACACACCGAGCGGGCGTGGGCACCGGATCCCGGCGCCCACGCCCGCACCGGGAAGGAACCCCATGAACCCCACACCCACCACCGGCGACGGCGGCCCCGGCCCCGTTGCTTCCGGCCAGCCGGCCACGGAGTCCGCCCCTGACCGCACCTCCTCCGCCCTGCGGCGCGCGGCCCGGGCGATCGCCGTGCCGCTCGGTGCCCTAGCCTCCCTGTCCACCCTGGCGATCATGGTCGCCATCGTCATCGACGTCGTCGTGCGCAACGCCGGGGGCCGGTCCGTGCCCGGCCTGCTGGAGATGAGCGAGACGGCGCTCGTGGCCACCGTGTTCCTCGGCCTGGCTTACGCCGGCGTCACCAACGCCCACGTGGCCGTGGACCTGCTGACCGAGGCGTTGCCGCCGCGCGTGGCCCGCGTCCTGATCGCCCTGGCCTGGCTGGTCGGCGTGCTGATCACCGCGTGGCTGGTGCTGGCCACCGTCGAGCGCGCGGTGCAGAGCACCGAGTCCGGGGAGCTGCGCCAGGGCCTGGTGGACTGGCCACTGTGGCCCGCCCGCTGGCTCGTGGTCATCGGGCTGGTCGCCTTCCTGCTCGTGGCCGTGGTCAACATCGTGCTCATCGTGCGCGGCGAGCCGCTGCTCGGCGAGGAACAGCCCGACCCGGACCTCGCCGCCGCTCACGCGGCGCGCGAGGAGGTCCGGGCCGAGCATCACCCCGAGCACCACGCCGAGCATGTGGCCGCCCCGGCCCACCGACCTGACCCGACCCACCGATCCGAGGAGGGACGGTCATGACCACCGGTCTCGTCGTCGCGCTCGTCATCGCGCTGCTCATCGTCCTGCTGACCATCCGCACCCCCGTCTGGCTCGCCCTGGCCGCCTCGGGCGCGGTGGGTCTGTTCCTGCTGCGGGACGAGGTGTTCGTGACCCGCACCCTGGCCTCGGCCCCGTTCGAGCAGACCTCGAGCTTCTCGCTGACGATCATCCCCATGTTCATCCTCATGGGCATCTTCGCGGTCAAGGCCCGCATCGCCGGACAGGTCTTCGAGATCGCCCGGCGGGTGTTCGTCCGCTTCCCGGGCGGGCTGGGTATCTCCACCGTCGCCGCGTGCGCCGGGTTCGCCGCCGTCTCCGGGTCCAGCATCGGCACCGCGGCGACCATGTCCCGCCTCTCGATCGGCGAGATGCGCAAGGCCGGGTACCCGGCCAGCCTGGCCGGTGCGCTGGTGGCCATGGCCGGCACCCTGGGCGCCATGATCCCGCCGAGCGTGTTCCT
>DATBUG010000345.1:0-13433 GCA_036516315.1 Citricoccus sp. | reverse complement strand
ACGCCAAGGCCCTTGAACTGGCTGCCGAGGTGGACCCGCAACGGCTGGACCGGGCGGTCCGCGTCGAGCTCGTGATCGTGCTGTCCGGCATCCACCGTGACCTCGGTGACGTGGACTCCGCACTGTCCGTGCTGCGGATCCCCGAGCTGGACCGCCAGCGGGGCTTCTCCTTCAGCCCGCGCCTGTTCAGGGCCTACGCCGATGCCCTCGACGAGGCCGGGCGCGGTGCTGAGGCCGGCCAGTGGCGTCAGCAGGCACGCGTGGCGGAGCGGGCCCTGGGGATCGGGGAGTTCGCCGATCCCGAGATCGTGGACTTCGGGGTGGATGAGGAGGAGGCCCGCTCCGATCGGCGCCCCCGCGCCAAGGACCTCGTCCCGCCCGGTAGCGCTTCCGACGAGGGCGGTACCGACGAGGGCGGTACCGACGAGGCGCCCACGGAGGAGGTCTCCGCGGAGGAGGTCTCCGCGGAGGAGGCGCCCTCGGAGGAGACACCCTCGGTGGGAACGGCCGGGGAGGACCGGTCCAGGCCGACGACCGAGCGGGACGCCTAGCCGATGACGGAACGGTTCTTCGGCGGGCACGACGCGCTCCTGTGCGACCTCGACGGGGTCGTCTACGCCGGTGACCACGCCATCGACGGGGCGGTGCCCACGCTGCGCGAGCTGGACGCCCGGGGGGTACCGGTCGCCTACGTCACGAACAACGCCTCGCGTGCACCGCAGGCGGTGGCCGAACACCTGAACTCCTTCGGGCTGAAGGTCAGCGGCGAGCAGGTCTTCGGGTCCGCCGCGGCCGGCGTCGCCCTGCTGGACGAGCGCCTCGGCGGACGGAGGGGCTCGGTGCTGGTCGTCGGGTCGGACCACCTGCGCGAGCTGGTGACGGCCGCCGGACACGACCTGGTCACCCATGCGGCCGAGCACCCCGACGCCGTCATCCAGGGATTCGACCCGGCGGTGGGCTGGACCGACCTGGCCGAGGCCGCGTATGCCGTCCGGGCCGGGGCCTGCTGGGTCGCCACGAACACGGACCTGACGATCCCCCGGGCGGAGGGCATCGCGCCCGGCAACGGGGCGCTCGTCGAGGCCATCTCCCGGGCCACCGGCACCACTCCCGTGGCGGCGGGCAAGCCGGCACCCGTGCTGTTCCGCATGGCCGCCCAACGGCTGGGTGCCACCCGGCCGCTCGTCGTCGGTGATCGGCTGGACACCGACATCCTGGGCGGCAACCGCGCGGGCTACGACACGGCCCTGGTCCTCACCGGCGTGGACAGCCGCACCTCGGCCGCTTCCGCCCCGGCGGACCAGCATCCGTCGTGGATCCTCGAGGACCTCCCGGCCCTGCTCGACGCCCCGTCCGCCCACGGGGACGGGGACGGGGAACGGCGCCGATGACAGACACCTGGCCCCAGCCGACGGGGGACCCCGCCGCCGACCGGATCCTGTCCGGGCTGAGGGGGTCCGACCGGCTGAGCCCCGACGAGGAGGTCGAGGCCTACCGGTCGGCCCTGGACGCCCTGACCCGGCTCCTCGACGAACCGCCGGGAACCCCGGGACCAACGGGACCAGCGGAAACACCGGAAACGCCGTGAGCGCCTCCGAACGGCTCGACGTCGCCCTGGCCCGCCGCGGACTGGCCCGGTCCCGCAGTGAGGCGGCCGGACTCGTGGCCGCCGGGGAGGTCACCGTCAACGGGTCCGTGGCGGGCAAGCCCTCCCAGCGGTGCGTCCCCGGGGACGTGATCGCCCTCGCCTCCCCCGGTCCGCGGTACGCCTCCCGGGCCGGGCACAAGCTGGCCGGGGCCCTGGAGGTGTTCGCCGGCGTCGAACCCGCCGGCCGGCGGTGCCTGGACGCGGGGGCCTCCACCGGGGGGTTCACCGACGTGCTGCTGCGCGCCGGCGCCGCCCGCGTCGTGGCCGTCGACGTCGGCCACGGCCAGTTGGTGGAGGAGCTGCGCCGTGACCGGCGCGTCGACGTCCATGAGGGGCTCAACGTCCGCGACCTGGCCCCGGAGGAGATCGGAGGGCTCGTCGACGTCGTGGTCTCCGACCTCTCCTTCATCTCGCTGCGCCTCGTCATGGCCCCCCTGGCCGGGGCCTGCCGGCCCGGTGCGGACCTCGTGCTGATGGTCAAGCCGCAGTTCGAGGTGGGCCGCCGGGCCCTGCCGCGCACGGGGGTCGTGGTCGATCCCGGGGCCCGGCGTGACGCCGTGCTCGGGGTGGTGGACGCCGCCCTGGACGCCGGGCTTCTCCCGTGGGGCCTGGCCCGTTCCCCGCTGCCCGGCCAGGACGGCAACGCCGAGTTCTTCCTCTGGCTGCGCCGGCCCGAGACGGAGACGTCGTCGCCGGCGGTCTCGGGGGAGGAGTGGCTGACCGGCCAGGACGTGTCCTGGTCCTGACCCCCGTGGACGCCGTCATCGCGTCCACACCGCGTGGCGCTCGTCGCGGGACGTCCGAGGGCCGTGGGTATCCTTGTGCCCATGGCTCGCAGAATCCTGGTCCTCGCCCACACCGGCCGTGAGGACGCCATCCTGGCGGCCATCCGGACGTGCACGAGCCTGCAGGAGGCCGGGCAGGTCCCGGTCCTGCTGGACGCCGACGCCGCCGCCATCCGCGAGGCGATCCGCTCCCAGGTGGTGCCGGCCCTGGCCACAAGGCCGGAGACGCTGGGCATCGACTGCGAGCTGACGGACATCCACCTCGGGGTGGTGCTCGGCGGTGACGGCTCGGTCCTGCGTGCCGCCGAGCTGGTGCGCGAGGCCGGTGTTCCGCTGCTGGCGGTCAACCTCGGGCACGTGGGCTTCCTGGCCGAGTCCGAGCGCACCGACCTGCGGCGGACCGTGGAGGCCGTCGTGGACGAGGACTACACGGTCGAGGAGCGCATGACGATCGACGTGCGCGTCTTCGAGGACGATGTCCAGGTGGCGCGCACCTGGGCGCTGAACGAGGCGAGCGTGGAGAAGTCCAACCGCGAACGCATGCTCGAGGTCATCACGGCCGTGGACGGCCGCCCCATCTCGACCTACGGATGCGATGGCATCGTGATGGCCACGCCGACCGGCTCCACCGCCTACGCCTTCTCTGCCGGCGGCCCGGTCGTGTGGCCGGAGGTCCAGGCCATGCTCATGGTGCCCATCAGTGCCCACGCCCTGTTCGCCCGGCCCCTGGTGGTCTCACCGGACTCCGTGCTCACCGTGGAGGTGCTGCCGCGCACCAACGAGCCGGGCGTGCTGTGGTGCGACGGTCGCCGGACGGTCGACCTGCCCCTGGGGTCCAGGATCGAGGTCACCCGCTCGGAGCACCCGGTCCGGATCGCCCGGCTCTCCCGCACGCCGTTCTCCGAGCGGCTCGTGCGCAAGTTCAACCTGCCCACCAAGGGCTGGCGCGGACCGATCACCGAGCAGGACCGGGCGGAGGTGGCTGCGCGGGAGGCCCGCTATGCCGCCCGCCACGCGGACGCGAACGTGCCCGGCTCACCCGGGGTGTCCGTGGTGGAGCCGCACCACCTGGCTCCGCGCCCCGGCGTGGTGCCCCCCGCCACCTCGGCGATCCCGGTGGTGGTGCGCGAGGACGAGAAACTGCCACTGGCCCGCTCGAGCACGACCCCGGCGGAGGCCGGTGACCGCGGGCCCACCGAGTCCGGCGACCCCCTGGAGGGAGGGCACGCATGATCGAGTACCTGTCCATCGACTCCCTCGGCGTGATCGGGGACGCCACCGTGGACCTGGACCCCGGATTCACGGTGGTCACCGGTGAGACCGGCGCCGGCAAGACCATGGTGGTCACGGCCCTGAACCTGTTGCTGGGCGCGCGCGCCGATGCCGGCGCGGTGCGCCACGGGTCCTCGCACGCCACCGTGGAGGCCGGGTTCCGGCTGGGCGCGGACCACGCCGCCGTCACGCTGGCTGAGGAGGCCGGTGCCGTGCTGGACGAGGTCGACGACGACGGGGGACGGTCCGCGCGTCTGGCGAGGGCGCTCGTGGTCACCCGCACCGTCGGAGCGGCCGGCGGCTCGCGCTCCCGGGCCTCCGCCGGCGGCCGCGGCGTGCCGGTGGCCCTGCTGGGGGAGTTGGGGCAGCACCTGGTCGCCGTGCACGGCCAGACCGACCAGCTGCGGCTGAAGTCCGCCGCCGCGCAGCGGCACGCCCTGGACTCCTTCGCCGGGGAGGAACTGGCCGGCGCGCTGGCCGCCTACCGCCGGGACTTCGAGGCCTGGAGGGCGGCGCGTGCCGAACTGGCGGAGATCACCCAGCACGAACAGGACCGGGCACGGGAGGCCGAGAACCTGCAGCGTTCGCTCGAGGAGATCGACGAGGCCGACGTCCACGAGGGCGAGGACGAGGAGATCCGGACCCGCATCCAACGCCTGGAGAACATCGAGGAATTGCGGGCCGCCTCGCTGGGGGCGCACGCCCACCTGGCCGGTGCGGACGCGGCTGAAGCCGTGGACGTGCCCTCCGCCGAGGCCCTGGTCGAGGCGGCGCGCCAGGCCCTGCTGCAGGCCCCGGGCCAGGACGCAGAACTCACGGCGTTGGCCGGCCGGCTGGCCGAGGTGGGGATCCTGCTGGCGGACGTCTCAGCGGAGCTGGCCGGGTACGCGGCCGGCCTGGACGACGACGCGGCCTCCGACCTCGACGCGGCCCAGTCGCGGCTGGCCGAGCTGAACCGGCTGATGCGGCTCTACGGCCCGGACCTGGCCGACGTGCTCGAGTGGGCCCGCGCCCACCGGGCCCGGCTCGACGAGCTGCAGGGGGACTCCGGGCGCATCGTGGAGCTCACCGAGCAGTCCGAGCGGCTCGAGGCCTCGGTGCGGACGGCGGCCGCCGAACTGACCCGGTTGCGCACCGCCGCCGCCGAGGAGCTCTCGGCACAGGTCACCGAGGAGCTGCACGCCCTGTCCATGCCGGACGCCACGTTCCACGCCTCCGTGACGCCGGGCGGCGAACCGGGTCCCCACGGGGCGGACGAGGTCGCCCTGCTGCTGCAGCCGCACGCCGGCTCCGCACCCCGGCCCCTGGGCAAGGGGGCCTCCGGGGGCGAGCTGTCCCGCGTGATGCTGGCCCTGGAGGTGGTCCTGGCGGCCACGGACCCGGTGCCCACCTTCGTGTTCGACGAGGTGGATGCCGGCGTCGGCGGGGAGGCCGCCGTGCAGATCGGGCGCCGCCTGGCCCGCCTGGCCCAGCACGTCCAGGTCATCGTGGTGACCCACCTGCCCCAGGTGGCCGCGTACGCCGACCGGCACCTGAAGGTGACGAAGGACTCGGACAGTGACGCCGGCTTCACCACCTCGGACGTCCAGGTCCTGGAGGGTGAGGCCCGGGTGGAGGAGCTGGCGCGGATGCTGGCCGGCCGGGCCGGGTCCGGGTCCGCGCGGGACCACGCCCGCGAGCTGCTCGAGGCCTCGCACGCGTGAGCGTCGGACGGAGCACGGCTGGCGGGTGCTACGATCGAACTCCGTGGTGCAAAGAACCTCTCGCTTCCTGAAAACGCCCAACGCGACCCGCCAGATCTTCGTCACCGGCGGTGTGGCCTCCTCTCTCGGGAAGGGACTCACGGCCTCCTCCCTCGGACACCTGCTCAAGGCACGCGGACTCTCCGTGACCATGCAGAAGCTGGACCCCTATCTCAACGTGGACCCGGGCACGATGAACCCGTTCCAGCACGGCGAGGTCTTTGTCACCGAGGACGGGGCCGAGACCGACCTGGACATCGGCCACTACGAACGGTTCCTGGACGAGGACCTGGACGGGCTGAACAACGTCACCACCGGACAGGTGTACTCCACGGTCATCGAGAAGGAACGCCGCGGTGACTACCTCGGGGACACCGTCCAGGTCATCCCCCACATCACGGACGAGATCAAGCGCCGCATGCGCCTGCCCGCCACCTGGGGCACCGCCGAGGACCGCCGGGACGCTCGGACCTCAGGACGCACCGCGCCGGACGTGATCATCACCGAGATCGGCGGCACGGTGGGGGACATCGAGTCCCAGCCCTTCCTGGAGGCCGCCCGCCAGGTGCGCCAGGACATCGGCCGGGACAACGTGTTCTTCGTGCACGTGTCCCTGGTGCCCTACATCGGTCCCTCGCACGAGCTGAAGACCAAGCCCACCCAGCACTCGGTGGCGACGCTGCGCTCCATCGGCATCCAGCCGGACGCCATCGTCATCCGGTCCGACCGCGAGGTGCCGCAGGACGTGCGGGACAAGATCGGGCGGATGTGCGATGTGGACCAGGACGCCGTGATCAACTGCGCGGACGCCCCGTCCATCTACGACATCCCGAAGATCATCCACGCCCAGGGTCTGGACGCCTACGTGGTGCAGGCCCTGGACCTGAAGTTCAAGGACGTGGACTGGTCCTCCTGGGACCGGCTGATCGACGTGGTCCACCACCCGGCCCACGAACTGGAGGTCGCGCTGGTCGGCAAGTACATCGACCTGCCGGACTCCTACCTCTCCGTCACGGAGGCCCTGCGCGCCGGCGGGTTCGGCAACGACGCCCGGGTGCGGATCCGCTGGGTCCCTTCCGACGAGTGCTCCACCGCGGCCGGGGCCGAGCGCGCGCTGGCCGGTGCCGACGCCATCTGCGTGCCCGGCGGGTTCGGGGTGCGTGGACTGGACGGCAAGATCGGCGCGCTGCGCCATGCCCGGGAGCGCGGGATCCCCGCCCTGGGGCTGTGCCTGGGCCTGCAGACGATGGTCATGGAGTACGCCCGCAACGTCCTCGGCATGGAGGGCGCCTCCTCGACCGAGTTCGAACCGGACACCGGCTTCCCGGTCATCGCGACCATGGCCGAGCAGGAGCACATCGTCTCCGGGGCCGGAGACCTCGGCGGCACCATGCGCCTGGGGTCCTACCCGGCGGCCCTCAAGCAGGGCTCGGTCGTGGCCGAGGCCTACGGCACCACGGAGGTGACCGAACGCCACCGCCACCGGTACGAGGTCAACAACGCCTACCGCGAGCAGCTGGAGGACGCCGGCCTGGTGATCTCGGGCACCTCGCCGGACGGCACGCTCGTGGAGTTCGTGGAGTTGCCGCGCGAGGTGCACCCGTACTATGTCTCCACCCAGGCCCACCCGGAGTTCAAGTCCCGTCCCACGGACCCGCACCCGCTGTTCCAGGGTCTGGTCGCCGCGGGCCTGGCCCGCCGCCGGACCGGAGGGACGGACTGATCCCGATGGTGTACGAGCCCCACGACGGCGGCCACCTCGCCGACGTGTCCGCGCCGCGGTCCGCGGAGGTCACCGAGACGGCGTTCGAGGGGGCCGTGTGGGACGTGACCCGTGAGTCGTTCCGGATGGGCCCCGGGGGTGACCGGCTCGTCCGGGAGTTCATCCGCCACCCCGGGGCCGTGGCGATCCTCGCGCTGGACGACCAGGACCGGGTCCGGATGATCCGCCAGTACCGTCACCCGGTGGGACAGGAACTCTGGGAGATCCCCGCCGGGCTGCTGGACGTTCCGGGCGAGTCGATGCTGGCCGCGGCCCAGCGGGAGCTCGCCGAGGAGGCCGACCTGGTGGCCGGTCGATGGGACGTGCTGGTGGATTTCTACACCACGCCGGGTTCGTCCTCCGAGCGGATCCGTGTGTTCCTGGCCCGGGACCTCGGGGAGGTCCCGGAGGGCGAACGGCACGAGCGCACCGGTGAGGAGGCCGGCATGCCGATGGCCTGGGTGCCGGTGACCGAGGCGGTGGAGGCCGTCCTGGCCGGCGGGGTGCACAACCCCGCGACCGCCATGGGCCTGCTGGCCCTGCAGGCCCACGCCGCCCGCGGGTTCGAGGACCTGTTGCCGGCGGACGCACCGTGGCGGGGACCGGAACCGGCCGGGGCACCGTGACCGACGGTGAGCTGCCGCGGTCCCTGGCCCGGCCTGCCGAGGCCTACCTGGACCATCTCGCCGTCGAGCGGGGGATGTCGGCCAATACGCTCGGGGCTTACCGGCGCGACGTCACCCGCTACCTGCACTGGCTGCAGGCCGAGGGAGTCCGCGAGCCACAGGAGGTCACCCGCCGCCACGTCACCGGGTTCCTGCAGGCCCTGGGCAGCGGGGCCGACGGCGGGCATCCCCTGTCGCCGCGGTCCGCGGCCCGCACGATCGTGGCGGTGCGCGGCATGCACCGGTTCTGGGTGCTCGAGCAGCTCACCGAGACGGACCCGGCGCGGGACGTCACCCCGCCCCGTCCGGCCCAGGAACTGCCCAAGGCGATCCGGGTGGACCAGGTGACGGCGCTGCTGGAGGCCGTTCCCACGGACACGGCCGCCGGCCTGCGGGACCGTGCCCTGCTGGAGTTCCTCTACGCCACCGGGGCGCGCATCTCCGAGGCGGTGGGCCTCGACGTCGACGACGTCGTCGGAGCGGTCCGGTCCGGCCGTGAACCCGAAGCCGGTGCAGGCAGTGATTCCGGCAGTGGTTCCGGCACGGGGGCGGCCGTCGTCCGCCTCTTCGGCAAGGGGTCCAAGGAGCGCATCGTCCCCCTGGGCTCCTACGCCGCCGCCGCCATCGAGGCCTGGCTGGTGCGTGGCCGTCCCGCCTTCGCCGCACGGTCCGGGGCCGGCGGTCCGGCGCTGTTCCTGAACCAGCGAGGTGGACGACTGTCCCGGCAGTCCGCCTGGACCATCCTGAAGAAGGCCGCCGAGCGGGCCGGCATCGAGGGCGAGGTCTCGCCGCACACCCTGCGGCACTCCTTCGCCACCCACCTGCTCGAGGGCGGCGCCGACGTGCGCGTCGTCCAGGAGCTGCTGGGGCACGCCTCCGTCACCACTACGCAGGTGTACACGCTCGTCACCGCGGACACCCTGCGCGAGGTCTACGCCGCCGCACACCCCCGCGCCCTGGCCTGAGCGCCCATCACGATCCCGCAACGTCCCTCGTCAGAAGATGACAGCACCCTGAACCGGTGATCAGATGGAAGACGGCCGTCCGGCAACCGCGGCGGCCCGCGAGACAGCAGCCGGGCCGCACGCTCGCCCCGGCGGAGAGGGGATCGATGAGAGCACACGGTCACGATCGGACACGGCCCGCCCGGATGCCGGTGGTCCTGGGCCTGGGCGCAGCGGCCGCGCTCGCCCTGGCCTCGTGCGCGGGATCACCCGGTGGCGAGGGGCCGGCCGCGAGCACCCCGGCCAGCGCCACCCAGGGCACCGGAGACGCCAGCCCGGGGACCACTGCCGGCCCGGGCGAGGGCGCCACCAGCACCTCACCGGGCACCGGGAGCGGACCCACCACGCCGGCCGCGTCCTCCGACCGTCCGTCCCGCGGCCCCCTGGACGGGCCCACCCAGACCTACACCACGCAGTCCGGGGTCTTCACCTGGACCCTGCCGGAGGACTGGACGGTGGACGTCGAGCGGGACTCGGACACCTCGGACCTCACCGGGGGGATCCCCTACGAGAGTGTGGAGTTCTCGGACCCGGACGGAACCGTGAGCTTCACGGCCACCACCGGGGTGGGCCCCACGGACAGCGACGGCGCCAGGCCGGAGATCGTCGAGTTCGTGGAGGCCGAGGAGCTGACGGGCATCCCGGTGGCGGAGAAGGGCGGGCCGGGTGGCCTGGGCACCGGTCCGGTCTACTTCCAGAGCGTCATCACCCGTGCGGTCGACCCACCGGCCGAGGGCGCCGCGGGGTCCGATCCCGCGGAGAGCGGCGAGTACGGGCTGGCGCTGCACGTGGCGAACGTCGACGAGGGGTCCGACCCGGGGGATCCGGAGGACTTCCACGACAACTGGGTGTACTACCTCGATCCTCCGGCGGACGCCGGCGAGCAGGCATACGGCACCGCGAACTTCCTCTCCGCCGGGATCGATCAGGAGGATGCCGAGGAGGTCACCGGGCTGCGCGGCGTGGAGGCGGTGCGGGCCATGCTGGACTCCGAGGAGTATGCGACCGTGCGGGCCGTGATGACGTCCATGGAGGTCGATCTCCCGTAGGCGCGTCCCGGAGGGCGGACCACGACGGCGGCCCGGCCATCCCGTGCGGAGGGTGGCCGGGCCGCCGTCGTCCCGTCCCGGGTGACCGGGCGGTGGCGCCTCAGGCGCCGGGCAGGTGCCGCTCGTCCGGGCCGTTGTAGGCCGACAGCGGACGGATCAGCGAGTTGGCGGCCCGCTGCTCCATGATGTGCGCGGTCCAACCGGTGACCCGCGCAGCGATGAACAGGGGCGTGAACAGTTCGGTGTCGAAGCCCATCAGGTGGTACGTGGGTCCGGCCGGGTAGTCCAGGTTGGGCTTGATGGCCTTGGCCTCGTCCATGGCCTGCTCCAGGCCGTTGTACAGGCCCAGGACCTCGTGCCGGCCGAAGTGATCGATCATCGCGTCCAGGGCCTTCTTCATGGTCGGCACGCGCGAGTCACCGTGCTTGTAGACGCGGTGGCCGAAGCCCATGACCTTCTTCTTGGCCGCCAGCGCCTCCTCCATCCAGGCCTTGGCCCGGGCCTTGGCCTCCTCCTGCGTCTCCTCCGGACGGATGCCGATCTCGTCGAAGGTGTGCATCACGGCCTCGTTGGCCCCGCCGTGCAGCGGGCCCTTCAGCGCGCCGATCGCCCCGACGACCGCGGAGTGCAGGTCGGACAGGGTCGAGGTGATCACCCGCGCGGTGAACGTGGAGGCGTTGAAGGAGTGCTCGGCGTAGAGCACCATCGAGACCCGGAACGCGTCCACGACCTCCGGTGCCGCCTCCTCGCCGAAGGTCATCCACAGGAAGTTCTGCGAGTAGTCCAGGTCCTCGCGCGGGGCGACCGGCTCGGCCGGCCCGCCGGCCTTGCGGCGGCGCTGCTCGTAGGCGACGACGGCGGGCAGTTGCGCGAACAGGGTGGTGGCCTTGTCCAGTTCCGCCTCAGGGGAGGAGTCCTCCGCCCTGGGGTGCTGGGCGCCGAGGATGGACACGGCCGTGCGCACCGAGTCCATCGGGTGGCAGCCCACCGGCAGGGCATCGAGGGCGTCCTTGACGTGGCCGTCCAGGGCACGGTGGGACCGTTCGTGGGCGGTGAACTCGGCCAGCTGCGCGTCCGTGGGCAGTTCGCCGTGCCACAGCAGGTAGGCCACGGCCTCGAACGGGAGCTCGGCCGCGAGCTCCTGGACCGGGTAGCCGCGGTAGAGCAGCGAGTTGGTCTCGGGATTGACCTTGGAGATGGCGGTGTAGTCCGCCACCACCCCGGCCAGGCCCTTCTTGATCTCGGTCTCGGTCTCGGTCATGGGTAGGTCCTTTCGGGTGTCGGTTCAGCCGGCGTCGGTATCACCGGGGGAGGCGGTGGTGTCCACCCCGGGCACCTGGAAGTTGAAGACGGAGGAGTCGAAGCCGTTGTAGCCCTCGTAGTCGACGAGCTCGTACAACCGCGCCCTGGTCAGCATCTCACCCACTCCCGCCTGCTGGGTACCCTCGGTGCGGATCGTGGTCAGTACCCGCTCCATGGCCCCCAGCGCCGTGCGCAGCAGCGTGACCGGGTAGATCACCAGTGCCACCCCGGCGTCGGCCAGTTGCTGGCGGGTGAACAGCTCGGACTTGCCGAACTCGGTCATGTTGGCCAGCACCGGCACGTCCACGGCCTGGCAGACCGCCTCGAACTCGGACAGGTCCTTCATGGCCTCCGGGAAGATGGCGTCCGCTCCGGCATCCACGAGCGCCTTGGCCCGGTCCACGGCGGCCTGGAGCCCGCCGGCTCCCTCGACGCCTCGCACGTCCGTGCGGGCCATGAGGAGGAAGTTCTGGTCCCGGCGCGCACTGGCGGCGGCCGCGATCCGCTGGGTGGCCGTGGCCAGGTCCACCACGGCCTTGTTGTCCAGGTGCCCACAGCGCTTCGGGTTGACCTGGTCCTCCAGGTGGCACCCCGCCAGGCCGGCGTCCTCGAGCTCCTGCACGGTGCGCGCCACGTTCATCGGCTCGCCGAACCCGGTGTCCGCGTCCACGATGGCGGGCAGGTCGGTGACCCGCGCGATCTGGCCGGCCCGCTGGGCCACCTCGGTCAGGGTGGTCAGGCCGATGTCCGGCAGCGCGAGCTCGTTGGCCAGCACCGCCCCGGAGATGTAGAGCCCGGAGAAGCCCTGTTCCTCGACGAGTTTCGCCGAGATCGGGGTGTAGGCGCCGGGGAACTGGACCGCGGCACCGGGGACGAGCAGCTCCCGGAGGCGGGCGCGCTTCTCGGCGGCGGTGAGGGTGGCGTACAGCATCAGAACAGTCCCTTCGGGGCGGCGGCCAGGTCGATGACGCCCTCGGCGGCGGTGATGTTGAGCTGGTCCAGCTCGCCGGCGCCGAGGGAGGCGGTGCGCTGGACGGCGTCGAGGAAGCGCTCGATCTCCTCCGGGGCGACGACGCCCTCGGCCAGGGTGCGGAACTTGGCGATGTACTGCTCCCGTCCGAACGGGCGGGCGCCGAGCGGGTGGGCGTCCGCCACGGCGATCTCGTCCCGGATCACGGTGCCGTCCGCGAGGGTGATCTCCACGGCGCCGCCGAAGGCCTTCTCCTGCAGGTCCAGGGAGTGGTACCGGCGGGTCCACTCCGGGTCCTCCTCGGTGGCGACCTTGTGCCACAGCTGGACGGTGTCCGGCCGCGCGGCCCGTTCGGGGGCGTAGGAGTCCACGTGGTGCCAGGAGCCGTCCTGCAGGGCCACGGTGAAGATGTAAGGGATCGAGTGGTCCAGGGTCTCGCGGGAGGCCTTCGGGTCGTACTTCTGCGGGTCGTTCGCCCCCGAACCGATGACGTAGTGGGTGTGGTGGGAGGTCTTGATGAGGACCGACTGCACATTCGCCGGGTCCGTGGCCTCCGGATGCTCCCGGTGCAGCTTGCGGGCCAGGTCGATCCACGCCTGGGCCTGGTACTCGGCGGAGTGCTCCTTGGTGTAGGTGTCCAGGATGGCGCGCTTGGGCTCGCCGGGGGCCGGCAGCGGCACCGCGTACCGGGCGTCCGGCCCGTCCAGCAGCCAGGCGATGACGCCGTCCTCACCCTCGTAGATCGGCACCGGGGAGGTCTGGCCGCGCATGGCGCGGTCCGCGGCCTCCACGGCCATCTTGCCGGCGAACGCCGGGGCGTGGGCCTTCCACGTGGAGATCTCGCCCTTGCGGGACTGCCGGGTGGCCGTGGTGGTGTGCAGGCCCTGGCCGATCGCCTGGAAGATCGTCTCGGTGTCCAGGCCCAGCAGGGTGCCGATGCCGGCGGCGGCCGAGGGGCCCAGGTGGGCGACGTGGTCGATCTCGTGCTGGTGCAGGCAGATCGCCTTCACCAGGTCCACCTGCAGCTCGTAGCCGGTGGCGATCCCGCGGATCAGATCGGACCCCGTGGAGCCGCGGTGCTGCGCCACGGCGAGGATCGCGGGGATGTTGTCCCCGGGGTGGGAGTACTCGGCGGCCAGGAAGGTGTCGTGGTAGTCCAGTTCGCGCACCGCCACGCCATTGGCCCAGGCGGCCCACTCGGGGGAGACCCTCTCGGTGACGCCGAAGACGGCGG
>DATBUG010000344.1:0-2871 GCA_036516315.1 Citricoccus sp. | reverse complement strand
GCCGGCATCGTCGGCTTCGCCCTGGACGGGGCGGCCCGGGACCAGGAGGTGCTCGAACAGATCGGGCTTCCGGTGTTCGCCCGCGCCATCACCCCGGCCGGACCGTACAAGCACGGGCCCTCCCGGATCGCGGTCCCGGTGGCCTTCGGCGGGGTCCCGGTGATGCCCGGGGACATCGTCATCGGTGACTCCGACGGGATCGTGGTCATCCCCCAGGCCCAGGCCGAAGAGGTTGCGGTGGCCGCAGAGGCCGTCTACGCCGATGAAGCCAACCGGCGTGCGGCCATCATCGCGGCCCGGACCAAGCCACAGTCCTGACCGCTTCCCTAATCGTTTTCAGCACTGCATAGTCAAGGAATCACCATGAGCGCATGCACCGTTATCGGCCTCGGCGAAGCCGGCGCCATCTACGCGACCGCACTGATCGACGCCGGCCACACCGTGACCGGGTACGACCCGGTCGCCCCCACCACCCCGCCGGGGGTGACCCGGGCTAGCACCGCCGCCGAGGCCTGCCTGGACGCCGACGTCGTCCTGGTCCTCACCGGCGCCGGCGCGGCCCCGTCCGTGGCGGCCGAGTGCCTGCCGGTGATGCGCCCGCAGGCGTGCTACGCGGATTTGACCTCCTCCTCACCGCAGACCATGGAAGAACTCGGGCGCACCGCCACCCAGGCGGTCTTCGCCGATGTGGCCATCTTGGGTCCGGTCCCGCTCCACGGGGCCCGCACCCCATTGATGGTCAGCGGCCCGGGCGCCCCGGTACTGGCCGAGCTGGCGGCCAGCCTCGGCGCACCGGTACAGATCGTCGAGGGCGGCCCCGGGGCGGCGATGGCCCACAAGCTGCTGCGCAGTGTGGTGATGAAGGGCATGGCCTCGGTCGTGGTCGAGGCCGTCACCGCCGGCCGGGCCGCCGGGTTGGAGCCGTGGATCCGTACCCAGATTGCCGACCAGCTCGCCGGGGACGGTCAGGCCGTGATCGACCGGTGGCTCACCGGCACCGTCAAGCACGCCCAGCGCCGCTCCCACGAGATGCGCTCCACCGCCCAGTACCTGGTCGAACTCGGCGTGCCGGCCGAACTGACCCAGGCCTCGGCCGAGGCCCTGGCCCGCATCGCCGCCGAACGAACCCTCACGGAGAGCACCTCATGATCGGTGTCTGGGCCCTGGTGGCCTACCTGGCCGTCATCATCGGCTGGACCACCATCGTCAAACGCAGCGTGGGCGAAGCGATGATCCTCGGATTCATCACCGCGCTGTGCTTCACCGGCGCCCAAGCCCTCACCGTGGGGTGGGCCTCGCTCTACGACGCGCTGACCGACGAAATCGTCTACGCCACCATGGTGTTCGTCTTCATGGGGTACCTGCTGGACCGCGGCGGCGTGCTGGACCGGCTGATCAACCTGCTCAACTCCCTGCTCGGGGGCGTGCGCGGAGGACCGGCCTACGTCTCCACCCTCTCCTCGGCCGGACTGGGCAGCATCGTGCACAACCAGGCGGCCATCGCCGCCACCGTCGGATCGGTGACCATCCCGTGGATGGAACGCAGCAAGATGGACCGCTCCACCGCGGCGACCCTGGTGGCCGGCAACGCCGGCATGGGCATCACCTTCCCCTTCAGCGCCTCCATGTTCGTGTTGGTCGGTTCGGCCACGGTCGGACCGATGCTCAACATCGAAGAACTCGTGCTCCCGTTGCTGATCGGTGGCCTGTGGTGCCTGCTACACCGGCTGATCGTCACCATCGTGCTGATCCGCAAGAGCGGCATGAGCCCGGTCGAGCCCGAACACCGCCTGGCCGTGGCCACCGCCTTCCGCCGCGGGTGGAGCACCCTGCTGCTGTTCCTGGCCGTGGCCGTACCCCTGGTGGTGACTTCCGGGGCGGTCGGCCGTTTCGCCTCGGCCTGGACCGGGGTGGAGATCAGCGACGCGGTGAGCATCATCTTCTGGATCCCGGTGGTGCTGACCATGGCCGGGATCCTGTTGGGCTGGTCCCGCCTGCCTCGCACCGCCACCGGGTGGAAGACCCTGCTGGAGAGCTCAGCCCCCCGGTTCGGCATCGTCGGGATCACCGTGCTGTTCGCCTTCGCCGGCGCCAACGTCCTGGCCACCACCGGCCTGCCCGAACAACTCACCGGACTGCTGGAGGACCTGCACCTGCCCGTGTGGGCCCTGGCGATCCTGGTCGGATTGATCGTGATCGCCGTGGCCGCCCCCCTGTCCTCGACCGCGACCATGGCCGCGGTCGGCACCGTCGGTGTCGCCGCCCTGGTCTCCGCCGGGGTACCGGTGACCACCGCCGCGGTAGCCGTCCTCGTGTTCTCCTCCTGCGAGGCCGCCGTCCCACCCGGTGGCGCCCCCCTGTATGTGGCCTGCGGCATCGCCGACGTGAACCCGTTCAAGACCTTCGGACGGCTCTTCCTCTACTACGCCCTGCCCCTGCTGGCCATCGGCGTGTTCATCGCCGTGGGCATCCTGCCCGTCTGACCCCAGAAAGCCCACCCATGCTGCATCGCATCCTTCTTGGCATCTTCGTCGTCACCCTGGCCATCGCCCTGGCCGGGGGCATCCTGCTCGTCCTGGCCCAAACCGTGGCCCTCGTCGCCGGGCAAGGGACCTGGCTGAGCGTCCTGAACGACACCGCCAAGACCCCGGTCATCATCGCCTCCTCCGTGTGCGCGGTCGCCGGATTCCTGCTCAGCTACCGCAAGACCGCCCCGGTCCCGGCCCCCGTGGAGAGCACGCGCTCATGACCGCACCCGACCGCTCCTACCCCACCTACGCCGAACTGCACCAGCGCCCCGGCCCCCGGGCCGGCACCTCCTGGGACCTGTTCCCCGACCCCCACCGGGGCACCCCCAGCTTCGCCGGCGCC
>DATBUG010000343.1:0-11276 GCA_036516315.1 Citricoccus sp. | reverse complement strand
AGCAGGGCCCACAGCTCGGCGGCCGGGGCGTTCACGGTGATGCGGTAACTGACCTGCCTCGGGCCGGTGTCCACCGGCTCCGGCCAGGCGGCCTGGGGCGCCGACACCGGCAGCCCCGTCTCCGGGTTGGTCCGGCCTGTTGCGTTCTCGGGCTGCTCGCTCATGCGCCCAGTCTAGGAGCCGGGGGACGGGGTGGGCCCCGCTAGGGTGAGGGGCGTCGATCCCGCCCCCAGAATGCACCGAGGCCTGTCATGTCCACGTCCCCGAACCACCCCGAGGTGGGCCAGAACCTGGCCCTGGAGTCCTCCGGCGTCACCCCGGAGGAACGCATGTCCGTGCTGCGGACCCTCAAGCGGCCGGGATGGCTGAAGACGGAGGTGCTCGCCGGGCTGGTGGTGGCCCTCGCCCTCATCCCGGAGGCCATCGCGTTCTCGCTGATCGCCGGGGTGGACCCGACCGTGGGGTTGTACGCGACCTCGGTCATGGCCATCTCGATCGCCGTCCTCGGCGGGCGGCCGGCCATGATCTCGGCGGCCACGGCCGCCACCGCGCTGGTCATCGCGCCCGTCGTGGCCAGTCATGGAGTCCAGTACCTGCTGGCGACCGCGATCCTGGCCGGCGTCTTCCAGATCGTGCTGGGGCTGCTCGGGGTGGCGCGGTTGATGCGGTTCATTCCGCGGTCGGTGATGACCGGCTTCGTCAACGCGCTCGCCATCCTCGTCTTCACCTCCCAGCTGCCGGACCTGATCGGCGTTCCGTGGCTGGTGTACGCCCTGGTGGTCCTCGGGCTGACCGTCATCTTCCTCGTCCCCCGACTCACCACGGCCGTGCCGTCGCCGTTGGTCGCCATCGTCGTCATCACCGTGCTGGTGATCGTCGCGGGGCTGGCGGTACCGACCGTCGGGGACAAGGGTGAACTGCCGGACGCGTTGCCCACCTTCCTCATCCCGGATGTCCCCCTCACCCTCGAGACGCTGCAGGTGATCGCCCCCTACGCGCTGGCCATGGCCGTCGTCGGGCTCCTGGAGTCCCTGATGACCGCCAAGCTGGTGGACGACATCACGGACACCCGCTCGGACAAGACCCGCGAGTCCCTGGGCCAGGGCGGGGCCAACATCCTGGCGGGCCTGTTCGGCGGGATGGGTGGCTGCGCGGTGATCGGCCAGACCATGATGAACGTCAAGGTCGCCGGGGCGCGTACCCGGCTGTCCACCGCCACCGCCGGGGTGATGGTGCTGGTGCTCTCGGTGCTGTTGGAGGACGCGGTCAGCCAGGTGCCCATGGCGGCCCTCGTGGCCGTGATGATCTTCGTGGCGTGGTCCGCCTTCGACTGGCACTCCATCCGGCCCTCCACGCTGAAGGCCATGCCGAAGTCCGAGACCGTCGTCATGCTCGTCACCGTGGTGTCGACCGTGGCCACGGGCAACCTCGCCATCGGCGTGGGCCTGGGCGTGCTGACGGCCATGGTGCTCTTCGCCCGCCGCGTCGCCCACTTCGTCACCGTGGAGCGGACGCTCGCCGAGCACGCCGGGACGCCGGTCGCCACGTACACCGTGGACGGGGAGCTGTTCTGGGCCTCCTCGAACGACCTCTACACCCAGTTCGACTACACCGGGGACCCGGGCCACGTGGTGATCGACATGGACAAGTCACACCTCTGGGACGCCTCGACCATCGCCAGCCTCGAGGCCATCACCGAGAAGTACGCCCGCTACGGCAAGACCGTGGAGGTGGTGGGGCTCAACCGGGCCAGCGCGGCCATGCGCGAGCGCCTGCGCGGCAAGCTCTCCCCCGAGGGCTAGGGGCGTCCACCACGGCGGGCGATCCGTTCAGCCCTCGGTGTGTGGTGCCGGGGCGCGTGATTCGGTGGAGAACGTCCCTGTGTGACGCCGGGACGGGGCGGGAAACCGCCGATCCGTGAGGGCTCCCGGGCGGGGGTGGTGCATCCGGCCTCAAATCGTATACGATCTGAGGCAGAGCGATTCACATCACACCCACCGTGGAGGCCAGACCACTCATGTCCACTCACCCCGGCCCGGCCGGTACCGCCGCGCAGTCCACCCCGCAGCCGGTGGACTTCACCGTCCGCGAGAACCGTCCGGGCAAGGTCATCGCCCTGCACCTGAACTACCCCTCGCGCATCGCCCAGCGCGGGCGGTCCCCCCAGTTCCCCGGGTACTTCCTCAAGGCCGGCACCTCGATCGCCGCCTCGGGGGCCGAGATCGAGCGTCCCGCCGGCACCGAGCTGCTGGCCTACGAGGGCGAGATCGCCCTGGTCATCGGCGAGGACTGCCGCCGGGTCTCCCCGGAGGAGGGCTGGTCCAAGGTCTCCGGCGTCACCGCCGCGAACGACTGGGGCCTGTACGACCTGCGCCACGCGGACAAGGGCTCCAACGTCAAGAACAAGTCCGGCGACGGGTACACCCCGCTGGGCCCGGCCGTCCTCCCGGCCGCCGGCCTCGACCCCCGGGCGCTGCGCGTGCGCACCTGGGTCAACGGCGAGCTGGTCCAGGAGGACACCACCGAGGGCCTCGTCTTCCCGTTCGGCCAGCTCGTGGCGGACCTGTCCCAGCTGATGACCCTCGAGGCGGGCGACGTCATCCTCACCGGCACTCCGGCCGGGTCCTCCGTGGCCCAGCCCGGGGACGTCGTCGAGGTTGAGGTGGACGCCCCGCAGGCACCGGGAGCCCCGTCCACCGGACGCCTGGTCAGCCGCGTCGTGGCCGGCGAGCACCCCCTGGCCCCCTACGGCCACGGCCCGAAGGTCGACGACACC
Organism: Citricoccus sp.; assembly: GCA_036516315.1. GTDB lineage: Bacteria > Actinomycetota > Actinomycetes > Actinomycetales > Micrococcaceae > Citricoccus. The sequence goes on along the minus strand of DATBUG010000343.1, from coordinate 8,500 downwards.
CAGCGCGAGGAGGCCTGGGGTTCCCGCGAGGCCGCCGGACTGCCCCCGGTCGCCGGTGGGGAGGACGCTGACGCCGGCCAGGGCGACCTGCACTACGTCCCGTCCGCGCCCACCGCGGACCGCTCCCTGCTCACCGACGAGCTGCGCGAGAAGATCAACGCCACCGCGGTGGCCACGATCACCGCCCAGCTGCGCAAGCGCGGCATCAACAACGCCACGATCGACGGCGTGCGGCCCATGCACCCGGGCCAGCGGATCCTCGGCTACGCCAAGACCCTGCGCTACGTGCCCAACCGCGAGGACCTGTTCAAGGCCTTCGGCGGCGGCTTCAACGCCCAGAAGCGGGCCATGGACTCCGTGCAGCAGGACGACGTCGTGGTCATGGAGGCCCGCGGCGAGACCGGCACCGGCACCCTCGGGGACGTGCTCGCCCTGCGCGCCCAGGTGCGCGGCGCCAACGCCGTGATCACCGACGGCGGCGTGCGGGACAGCGCGGCCGTGGCGGAGGTCGGGATCCCGGTCTACTCCAACGGCGCCCACCCGGCCGTGCTCGGCCGGCGGCACGTGCCGTGGGAGGTCGGGGGCACCGTCGCCTGCGGCGGCACCACCGTGCAGCCCGGGGACATCATCGTCGGCGACGACGACGGCGTCGTGGTCATCCCGCCGGCCCTGCTGCACGAGGTCGTTGAGGACGCCTACGAGCAGGAGCAGCAGGACGCCTGGGTGTACGACCGCGTCGCGGAGGGCCACCCGGTGGACGGGCTGTTCCCGCCGAACGCCGAGTGGAAGCAGAAGTACGCCGAGTACCGCGCGGCCCAGGCCGGGGCGCAGGGCTGATGAGCGCCGTGCAGGACACGGCCACGGCGGCACGCTCCAAGGCCGACCAGGCCTACCAGTCCCTGCTCGAGGGCATCCAGCAGGGCCGGTACGCCCCGGGCAGCCGCCTCGTGCTGGCCCAACTGGCCGAGGAGTTCGGGATGTCCGTGGTGCCGGTGCGCGAGGCGATCCGCCGGCTCCAGCACGACGACCTGGTCTCCTACGAGCGCAACGTCGGTGCGACCGTGGTGGGGGTCAACCCCCAGGAGTACCGGTACACCATGGAGACGCTGGCGCTGGTGGAGGGCTTCTCCACCGCCCAGTGCGCCCCGCTGGTGACCGCCGAGGACCTGGAGCGGGCCCGCGCCATCAACGCCCGGATGCGGGCGCTGCTGGAGGACTTCGACCCGTTCGAGTTCAGCGCGCTGAACAAGGACTTCCACTCCACCCTGTTCGAACACCACCAGAACCCGCACATCCTGGACCTCGTGCACCGCGGCTGGAACCGGTTGACCGCGCTGCGCTCCTCCACCTTCGCCCACGTGCCCGGCCGTGCGCCCGAGTCCGTGGACGAGCACGACCGGTTGCTCGACCTCATCGCCGCCGGCGCCCCGTTCGAGCAGATCGAGGCCGCCGCCCGGCAGCACCGAGCCAACACCCTGACGGCGTACATGCAGACCATGGCACCCGCCGACCAGCACTGACCCAGACCGAGAGGACCCACACGATGACGAACCAGCCCACCACCGACTTCGTCCCGGCGAACCTGCCGGAGAAGATCCAGCACTACATCAACGGCCAGCACGTCGACTCGATCGACGGGGACACCTTCGACGTGCTCAACCCCGTCACGAACCAGCCCTACCTCAAGGCCGCCTCGGGCAAGGTCGCGGACATCGACGCCGCCGTCGCCGCCGCCAAGGAGGCCTTCGAGAACGGGCCGTGGCCGACCATGCTGCCGCGCGAGCGCTCCCGCATCCTGCACAAGGTCGCGGACATCGTGGAGTCCCGCGGCCAGGACCTGGCCGAGATGGAGTGCTTCGACACCGGCCTGCCGATCAAGCAGGCCCTGGGCCAGGCACGCCGGGCCGCCGAGAACTTCCGGTTCTTCGCGGACCTGATCGTCGCCCAGCACGACGACGCCTTCAAGGTCCCCGGCCGCCAGGCGAACTACGTCAACCGCAAGCCGATCGGCGTGGCCGGGCTCATCACCCCCTGGAACACCCCGTTCATGCTCGAGTCCTGGAAGCTCGGCCCCGCCCTGGCCACCGGCAACACCGTGGTCCTCAAGCCCGCCGAGTTCACCCCGCTGTCCGCCTCCCTGTGGCCGGGCATCTTCGAGGAGGCCGGCGTCCCGGCCGGCGTGTTCAACATCGTGCACGGCTACGGCGAGGAGGGCTTCGCCGGGGACTCCCTGGTCAAGCACCCGGACGTGCCGCTGATCTCCTTCACGGGCGAGTCCCGCACCGGGCAGATCATCTTCGGCAACGCCGCCCCGTACCTCAAGGGCCTGTCCATGGAGCTGGGCGGCAAGTCCCCGGCCGTGGTCTTCGAGGACGCGGACCTGGACACCGCGATCGACGCCACGATCTTCGGCGTGTTCTCCCTCAACGGTGAGCGCTGCACCGCCGGTTCCCGCATCCTGGTCCAGCGCAGCATCTATGACGAGTTCGTGGAGCGGTACTCGGCCCAGGCCAAGCGCGTGAAGGTCGGCCTGCCGCATGACGAGACCACCGAGGTGGGCGCCCTGGTGCACCCCGAGCACTTCGAGAAGGTCATGTCCTACGTCGAGATCGGTAAGACCGAGGCCCGACTGACCGCCGGCGGTGGCCGCCCCGAGGAGTTCCCGGAGGGCAACTTCATCCAGCCCACGGTGTTCGCCGACGTGGCTCCGGACGCACGGATCTTCCAGGAGGAGATCTTCGGCCCGGTCGTGGCGATCACCCCGTTCGACACGGACGAGGAGGCGCTCGAGCTGGCCAACAACACCAAGTACGGCCTGGCCGCCTACATCTGGACGAACGACCTGAAGCGGGCCCACAACTTCGCCCAGGACGTGGAGGCCGGCATGGTGTGGCTCAACTCCAACAACGTCCGCGACCTGCGCACCCCCTTCGGTGGCGTGAAGGCCTCCGGCCTCGGCCACGAGGGCGGCTACCGCTCGATCGACTTCTACACCGATCAGCAGGCCGTGCACATCAACCTCGGCGAGGTCCACAACCCGGTCTTCGGCCGCCAGGAAGAGGCCGCTGCGAAGCTGCAGGCCTGAGCACCGTGCGGGGGCGGGCAGCCTCCCGCCCCCGCACCCCTGACGGAGCACGCGGACCCGTTCCGGGACCCCCGGGAGCCCCAGATTCCCTCGCATGCCGCCCGATCCCCGTATTTTTCCCGATCCCTCACGAGTAACCACGAGAAACAAGGACAGCCATGACCCACCTCGATGACCGGACGCTGACGTCCTCGGGCTTCTACGTCTCCCAGGAGGCCCCGATCCACTCCGACAACCCGATCCCCACCCCGCAGGCCCCGGCCCCGGACATCCTGCGCTGCGCGTACATGGAACTGGTGGTCACCGACCTGGCGAAGTCCCGCGAGTTCTACGTGGACGTGCTGGGCCTGACGGTGACCGAGGAGGACGAGGACACCATCTACCTGCGCTCCCTCGAGGAGTTCATCCACCACAACCTGGTGCTGCGCAAGGGCCCGGTGGCCGCCGTCGCCGCCTTCTCCTACCGCGTGCGCACCCCCGAGGACCTGGACAAGGCCGTGGCCTTCTACGAGGAGCTCGGCTGCCGCGTGGAACGCCGCACGGAGGGCTTCACCAAGGGCATCGGCGACTCGGTGCGCGTGGAGGACCCGCTGGGCTTCCCGTACGAGTTCTTCCACGAGGTCGAGCACGTCGAGCGCCTGGCCTGGCGCTACGACCTCTACACCCCCGGTGCCCTGGTGCGCCTGGACCACTTCAACCAGGTCACCCCGGACGTCCCGCGCGCCACGAAGTTCATGCAGGACCTGGGCTTCCGCGTCACCGAGGACATCCAGGACGATGCCGGCACCGTCTACGCGGCCTGGATGCGCCGCAAGCCCACGGTGCACGACACCGCGATGACCGGTGGCGACGGTCCGCGCATGCACCACGTGGCCTTCTCCACGCACGAGAAGCACAACATCCTGGCGATCTGCGACAAGATGGGCGCCCTGCGCATCTCCGACCGGATCGAGCGCGGTCCCGGCCGCCACGGCGTCTCCAACGCGTTCTACCTGTACATCCTGGACCCGGACGGCCACCGCATCGAGATCTACACCCAGGACTACTACACCGGCGACCCGGACAACCCGGTCGTCACCTGGGACGTGCACGACAACCAGCGCCGTGACTTCTGGGGCAACCCGGTCGTGCCGTCCTGGTACACCGAGGCCTCCCTGGTGCTGGACCTGGACGGCAACCCGAAGGAGGTCGTGGCCCGCACCGATGACTCGGAGATGGAAGTGACCATCGGCGCCGACGGGTTCTCCTACACCCGCGAGGGCGACGACTCCGGCACCTGGAAGGGCGAGGCGGCCAAGGGCTTCAAGCTCGGCCACCAGCTCTGACCCGTCACCCGTGACGACGCCGGCCGGCACCCTCCAGCGGTGCGGCGCCGGCCGGCGTCGTCCCACCCCGGACCCACCGAAGGAGCCCGCTTGCTCGACCACCAGACCCACGTGAAGATCGCCGATGAACTGCATCGGGCCGGCATCGACCGCCAGCCCGTCCCGCTGCTCACCGCGCGGTACCCCGAGATGCAGATCGAGGACTCGTACGCGGTCCAGCGCATCTGGGCCGAACGCCAGGCCGAGGCCGGCCGGACCAAGGTCGGCCACAAGATCGGCCTGACCTCCAAGGCGATGCAGGACGCCACCGGGATCGACGAGCCGGACTACGGCGTCATCTTCGACGACCAGGTGGTCGAGTCCGGTCACGTCTACGAGTGGAAGCGGTACACCCATCCGCGGATCGAGATGGAGCTGGCCTTCGTGCTCAAGGACGAGTTGCGCGGGCCCGGGGTGAGCCTGTTCGACGTGCTGCGTGCCACCGAGTACGTGGTGCCGGCGCTCGAGGTGCTGGACTCCCGCATCGAGATGCAGGGGCGCACCATCACGGACACCATCTCCGACAACGCGGCACTGGGCTCCATGGTGCTCGGCGGCCGCCCCGTGGGCGTGGATGACGTCGACCTGCGCTGGGTGGCCGGCATCCTGTCCCGCAACGAGGAGATCATCGAGACCGGCGTGGCCGCCGGCGTGCTGAACCACCCGGCCAACGGGGTGCACTGGCTGGCCAACCGGATCGCCGGGCACGGGGACGTCCTCGAGGCCGGGGAGATCATCCTGGCCGGATCCTTCACCCGGCCCATGTGGGTCTATGCCGGGGACACCGTGTACGCCGACTATGGACCGCTGGGGACCGTGACATGCCGATTCGAGTGACCACCGAGCCGCCGCTGAAGGACCTGTTCACCGCCGAGGCCCGCCAGGAGCGCGGACACCGGCCCGTGGCGGGGATGTTCCTGTCCTCGGGCGACCCCACCACGGCGGAGATCTGCGCCGGGGCCGGGCTGGACTACCTGCTGATCGACGCCGAACACTCCCCGCTGTCCCTGGAGTCCATCCAGGCCCAGCTGCGCGCGATCGCCGGCAGCGGGACGCTCGCCCTGGTGCGGGTGCCCGCCCTGGACGAGGTGTTCATCAAGCAGGTGCTGGACCTCGGGGCGCAGAACATCCTGGTGCCGATGGTGCACACCGCGCAGGACGCCGAGGCCGCCGTGCGGGCCATGCACTACCCGCCGCGCGGGGTGCGCGGCGTGGGCTCGGCCCTGGCGCGGTCCGGGCGCTGGAACCGCACGGCCGGGTACCTGCAGCAGGCCGGGGACCAGGTCACCCTGTTCGTCCAGGTCGAGTCCGCCACCGCCGTGGCGAACGCGGCCGGGATCGCCGCGGTGGACGGCGTGGACGGGGTGTTCATCGGCCCCTCGGACCTGTCCGCGACGATGGGCCTGATCGGCCAGCAGGCGCACCCGGACGTGGTCGCCGCCGTGAAGTCCGTGATCACCCAGGTCAAGGCCGCCGGGAAGGTGGTGGGCGTGAACGCCTTCGTGGAGGCCCACGCGCGGGACTACGTCGCCGCCGGCGCGGACTACGTCAACGTCGGCGCCGACGTCGCGCTCGTGGCCCGCGGTTCCGAGGCCCTCGCGGACACCTGGTGCCCCGCGCCGGCGCAGGACCAGGCCGCTGCCGGCCAGGGCGAGCCGGCGCCCCGCTCGTCCTACTGACGCGCTGCCCTCAGCACCCCGACGGTCCACCGGCGCCCCGCGCGCCGGTGGACCTTCGGCGTGCGGGAACTCCTCAGGCGCCCGAGATCGCCTGGCGCTGGCCGAGGCGTGCGGCCACGCGCCCGGCGCTGCGGGACAGCTGCCGGCCGACGGCCTCGACGTCCAGCTGCCGGGTGGCGTAGACGACGGCGACGGCGGCCGGCAGGTGCCCGGCCACCCGCAACGGGACGGCCACGGAGGAGACGCCGTCGAGCACCTCGTCGTGACTGACGGCGTACCCGCGTTGCCGCGCCTGCTCCACCTCGGGACGGGGCGGTGCGCCCCCGGTGGACTCCAGCAGCTCCTCGGGGTCCATCCCGGCCTGCACGGCCAGGCCCGGAGCGCCGCGGTCCAGCGGGTGGCGGGTGCCGGGCCGCTGGGTCACCGCGTGCCCCTGGGAGGGCTCCACCGTGACCAGGGTGATGCACTCGTTCTGCCCCCACACCGCCACGAAGGCACTCATCTGCAGCTCGTTCGCCAGGGCGGTCAGCTCGGGCAGCGCGGCCGACTGCAGGTCCTGTTGCACGCCCCGGGCCAGCACGGCCAGTCCCGGCGCGCCGATCAGCCGTCCTGCCCCGTCCCGGGTCACCAGGCCGTGGTCCTCGAGGGTGCGCAGGATCCGGTACGCGATCGAGCGGTGGACGCCGAGCTGCGCCGCGACCTCGGCGATCGTCGGTGGTTCCGGGGCGGAGACCACCAGTTCCAGCATGCGCAGCCCGCGCGAGAGCGTCTGCGAGTGGGGCGCGGGGGTTCCGGGAGATCCGGGGGATCCGGAAGAGGGAGTCACCGTGGAGTCCTTCGGGTCGGTTGAGGGCTGCCTCACGGCGTCTTGTGAGGACTGTCACCCAACGTATATGATCGACGGGAAATGTTCGATAGATGAACGGCGTGTTCGATTATAGAACACAGCCGGTCGCCGCACTCTTTGACCGCCAGGAGTCACCATGCTGTTCCACCACCATGGCTACGTGTCCACCGATCCTCGGGTGCAGCCCGCCGCCGGGGTGGGCCTCGACCGTTCCCCCGAGCTGCCCGCCACCATGGACGTGCTCGTCGTGGGCTCCGGGCCGGCCGGCATGACCGCCACCGCCCAGCTCGCCAGCTTCCCGGACGTGCTGACCTGCCTCATCGACCGCCGTCCGCACCGCCTGGAGATCGGCCAGGCCGACGGTATCCAGGCCCGCAGCGTGGAGACCTTCCAGGCCTTCGGCTTCGCCGACGAGATCGTGGCCGAGGCGTTCCACCTCACCGAGATGAACTTCTGGAAGCCGGACCCGGCCAATCCGGACCACATCATCCGTACGGCCCGTGAGCTCGACGACCCGTCCGGTGTCAGCGAGTTCCCCCACCTGATCGTCAACCAGGCCCGCGTGCTGGACTACTTCGCCCGGTTCGCCAAGCACGCCCCGTCCCGCACCGAGCCCTACTACGGCTGGGAGTTCGTCAAGCTCGAGGTCGGCGAGGGCGAGTACCCCGTGACCGCGACCCTGAAGCGCACCGGGGAGACCCCCGAGGCCGGGGTGGCCCCGGGCGAGGAACGCGTCGTGCGCGCCAAGTACGTGGTCGGCGGCGATGGTGCCCACTCCCGTGTCCGCCGGGACATCGGCGCGCAGCACGTGGGCGCGGTGTCCTACCACGCCTGGGGCGTCATGGACGTGCTGGCCGAGACCGACTTCCCGGACATTCGCACCAAGTGCGCCATCCAGTCCAAGCACGGCTCGATCCTGCACATCCCGCGCGAGGGCGGTTTTCTGTTCCGCATGTACGTGGACCTCGGCGAGGTGGACCAGAACGACGCCGGCGCCGTGCGCAAGACGCCACTGGACGAGATCATCCGCCGCGCCAACGAGATCGTGACGCCCTACACGGTGGACGTGAAGGACGTGGCCTGGTGGAGCGTCTACGAGGTCGGCCACCGGGTGACGGACCGCTTCGACGATGTCCCCACCGAGGAGGCCGGCACGCGGACCCCGCGGGTGTTCATCGCCGGCGACGCCTGCCACACCCACTCCGCCAAGGCCGGCCAGGGCATGAACGTCTCCATCCAGGACTCGTTCAACCTGGGCTGGAAGCTCGGCCAGGTGGCCTCGGGGCTCGCCCCCGAGAAGTTGCTGTCCACCTACACCGCCGAGCGCCAGCAGATCGCCCAGAACCTCATCGACTTCGACCGCGAGTGGTCCGCGATGATGGCCGCCAAGCCGGAGGAGCTGGAGAACCCCAACGCCCTGGAGGAGTTCTACCAGAAGACCTTCGAGTTCCCGGCCGGGTTCATGACGGAGTACCCGCAGAGCATGATCACCGGTTCAGCTGCCCACCAGGACCTGGCCACCGGG
>DATBUG010000342.1:0-1857 GCA_036516315.1 Citricoccus sp. | reverse complement strand
TCTCCATGCGGTCCGTGATGACGACGGGGTCGGAGGTCACGTGCAGGAACACGACCCGCCCGGAGGACTGGCGCAGCAGGTCGCGGTAGGCGCGCTTCAGGGCCGAGCAGGTCACGATCGTGCCGCCGGAGCCCGTGTGGGAGTCCATCCAGTCGCGAATCGACTCCAGCCAGGGCCAGCGGTCCTCGTCCGTCAGCGGGGTGCCGGCGGCCATCTTCTCGATGTTCGCCGCCGGGTGGAAGCTGTCCGCCTCCGCGTAGGGCCGCTGCAACAAGCCGGCGAGCCGCTCGGCCAGGGTGGTCTTCCCGGAGCCGGAGATGCCCATCAGGACCAGGTGTACGGCCCCCGGGGTCGCGTCCGGCATCAGCCCTGCGGACTCCGGTGGCGGCCACCGAGGGAGCGGTCGGTGTCCCCGACCTTCTTCATCTCAGCACGCAGTTCCTTCGGCAGGGAGAAGATGATGTCCTCCTCCGCGGTGACGACCTCGTCCACGGCGTCGTAACCGTACTCGGCGAGCAGTTGCAGCACCTCCCGCACGAGGACCTCGGGCACGGAGGCCCCGGAGGACAGGCCCACGGTGGCCACGCCCTCGAACCAGGACTCGTCCACCTGGTGTGCGAAGTCCACCCGCTCGGCCCGCTGGGCCCCGTACTCGAGGGCGACCTCCTTCAGGCGCACCGAGTTCGAGGAGTTGGCCGAGCCCACGATGATCATCAGGTCGCACTCCGGGGAGATCTTCTTGATCGCGGCCTGGCGGTTGGACGTGGCGTAGCAGATGTCGTCCGAAGGCGGGTCCTGCAGGTTGGGGAACCGCTCCCGCAGGATGGAGACGATCTCCAGGGTCTCGTCCACGGAGAGCGTGGTCTGGGACAGCCAGATGAGGTTGTCCGGGTCATCGACCTGGACGGTGCGGGCCTCCTGAGGGTTGTTCACCACGGTGGTGTGCTCGGGGGCCTCGCCGAAGGTGCCCTCGACCTCCTCGTGGCCCTCGTGGCCGATCAGCAGGATCCGGCGGTCCTGCTTGGCGAAGCGCACGGCCTCGCGGTGCACCTTGGTGACCAGCGGGCAGGTGGCGTCGATCGTGCGCAGGTTCCGCTCGGCGGCCTCGCTGACCACGGCCGGGGACACCCCGTGGGCGGAGAACACGGTGAGGGACCCCTCGGGCACCTCGTCCAGTTCCTCCACGAAGACCACGCCCTGCTGTTCGAGGGTCTGCACCACGTGGCGGTTGTGCACGATCTCCTTGCGCACGTAGACCGGCGCACCGTGGTGTTCGAGCGCCTTCTCCACAGCCACGACGGCGCGGTCCACACCCGCGCAGTACCCGCGCGGGGCGGCCAGCAGGACCTTCTTGTCCCCGGGGACGGGAACCGCGGCCTCCACGTCCTCGCGGCTGCGCCGGGCGCGCGGCACGTGGGGCATCCCGACGGCGACGGGCGCGGCACCGGCGGCGGAGGGCACCGCAGCGGGCATGGACGAGACAGAGGGGACGGCAGACATATAGGCCATTCTACCGAGATGGTATGGCCTGGCCACCGGGGGTGATGCAGGACTCAACCGCGCCGTGACGCCCGGGACCGCGCCACCAGGGCGCCGGCCAGTCCGAGGACGACGGCGATCCCGCCCCCGAGCATCAGGGCCACGGTGTCCGGTACCGCGTACGCGCGGATGCCCTCGGCCAGCGAGGCGACGGCGGCCCGGACCAGGGACGAGTCCCCGGCGGCCTCCAGCCGCCCCAGCCCCCACGGGCCCAGCCACCACCGTCCGGCCACACCGGCCAGCACCGTCGCCGCGCCCGCGGCGACGAGCACGGTCCACCGCCGGCGTGCCGGCGCCACCCAGAGGGCCAGCAACACG
>DATBUG010000341.1:0-3476 GCA_036516315.1 Citricoccus sp. | reverse complement strand
CCCTGGCCGTTGACCACCAGCACGTCCCCCGGGGTCAAGGTGGGGATCACCTCGTGGATTCCGAGGTTGTCTCCGCCGGCCACCGTCAACGGAACCGCCCGACCGGCCAGCCGCGCCCCGGGTCCGGGCCAGACGGACTGGATCGCGGCGTCGACCACGCCCAGCCGGTCCATGGCGTCCCCGACGTTGGCCACCGGCAGCGCCGCGAAGCGCTCGACGAGCTCCGCGTCGGTGAGCCCGGCCGCGGCCTCGGCCGAGATCGTCCCGGGGGTAGACGCCGTCGCCGGGTCCTGGGCGGTGCTCACAGGGAGTCCACGACGTTCGGCACCAGGCGCATGAAGGCCTCCGCCTGGCGGATGGCCTTGTTCCCGGTGACCTTGCGGGCGTGGTTGCCGCGGTGTTCGGCGCGCTCGGCGTAGTAGGACTGCAGGTAGACCTGCGCCTTCATCTCCGCCATGGCGGCCTTCTTCTGCTCGAAGACGTCCGTGATGTCCACGAACACCGAGGGCACGAACCCGCACAGCTCCGGCTGGTGCGGCTCGAAGACCAGGAACTCGCTCGGTGGCGCGGTCTTGAACCCGGACTCGACGCCGGCCCCCGAGGTCATCAACCGGGCCTTCTGGACCATCTGGTAGGCCACCGGGTGATCCGGGTTGAAGGGGTCCTTCTCCGGGTGGGTGAGCACCACCGTCGGGGCGTAGTCCCGCATCAGCTCGGCGAGCCGCTCGATGTCGGCGTGGTCGTTCACCAGCGGGTAGTCGCCGAGGTCGAAGGCCTCGAAGGAGGCTCCCAGGTGCTGGGAGGCCCGTTCGGCCTCCCCGTGGCGGATGCGCTTGACGTTCTCCTCCGTCTGGCCCTCCTCCTGCCACAGCACCCCGGACTCACCGCGTTCGCCGTAGGTCAGGGCCACCACCTTGGCCTCGCCGCCGGCGCGGACGAACTTCGCGACGGCGCCGGCCGCGCGCCAGACGAAGTCGGCCGAGTGGGCACCGACCACCAGCAGGCGGCCGGGCGAGGCGGTGGTCGGCGTCGTGGTCTCGGTCGTGGTCATGAGGGTCCTTTCACAGGGGTTCATCACAGGGGTTCATCACAGGGGTTCATCAGGGAACGATCGGCGGGACGGGCAGCTGGCGGCCGGGGCGGGTCAGCGCACGTGGGACGGGGCGTCGGGCAGGGGCCCGGCCCCGGCCAGGTAGCGGGAGTTGTGGACCGTCATCAGGCGGATCTCGGCCTCCGAGTACCCGTGCTCCAGCATCAGGTCCGCCACGATCGCCAGCCCGTCCTCGACCGGTGGGTTGAACGGCTGGCCGAGGTCCGTGGAGATGACGGAGTTCTCCACGCCGGCCCCGCGGATGTTGGCGTGCCAGGTCTCCCAGGAGACCTTCCCGGTCAGCGGGGTGGTCAGGCAGCGCTCGAGGAACACGCCCTGCGAGGCCAGGTCCTGTTGCGCCGCCAGCTCCATGCGCTGGGACGTGAACTCCGGATGCGTGACGACGATGCGCTCGACCCCGGCCGCGCGGGCCGCCGGCACCAGGGCCGCGGACTCGTCCTGGTGGAGGTGGCCGGTGGCCAGGACCATGGAGTGCTTCGCCATCACCTGCAGCACCTGCGCCGTCTGGACGGTGGGCGTGCCGTCGGCCTCCAGGACCCGGACGGCCTCGGCCTTCATGCCGGCGTCCTCGAGGTCCTGCTGGAGCCGGGCCCACATGGGCGGGGTGGCCCCCTCGGGCTCTTCCGCCAGGCACGAGCGCTGGTTGTCCGAGTCCACGGTGGGGAACCAGACGACCCTGGCCCCGCCCCGGCCTGCGATCTCCACCGCGACCGGGTTCATGCCGCCCACCGAGGCGTTGAGCGTGATGGCCCCGAGGGCCTCCACCTCGGGAACGAGACGTCGCACGTGTTCGGCACGCTCCGCCGTCGGGACGTAGTGCGACTTGATGACGAAGCCCGCCAGGCCGAGGTCGCGGAAGCGCTCGGCGAGGGCGAGGTCATCGATGCGGCGCTTCATGACGTCGGGGGCGACGTGGACGTGCAGGTCGTAGGCGCCGCGGACGAGGTCACGGGCGCGGTTCGACGGGACGGGGTGCCGGCTCATGGCTCCAGCGTAGACAAGCCCACGGTTGATTGCCAGCAAAATTGTTGACAATGCAGACCTCTACGGAGATAGTGTATGTGGCCTGGCTCACAACATTCCCTCCCGGAGAACGGCACCCCATGACGTCTTCATCCCCCCTCGCCACCACCGCCTCCGCCGGACGGCGCGTGCCGACGCCCCAGGAACGCCGCAAGGTCCTGGGCGCCAGCTTCATCGGCACCGCGATCGAGTGGTACGACTTCTTCATCTACGGCTCCGCTGCGGCCCTCATCTTCGGCCCGCAGTTCTTCCCCTCCGAGGACCCGATCACGGGCACCCTGGCGGCCTTCGCCACCTTCGCCGTCGGCTTCATCGCCCGGCCGATCGGCGGCCTGCTGGCGGGGCACTTCGGTGACCGCATCGGCCGCAAGCGCATGCTGCTGATCACCATGCTCGTCATGGGCGGTGCCACCGTGGGCATCGGCCTGCTGCCCAACTACGCCACCATCGGCGTCTGGGCGCCGGTGCTGCTGGTGCTGTTGCGCTTCGCCCAGGGCCTCGGCGTGGGCGGCGAGTGGGGCGGCGCGGTGCTGATGGCCGTCGAGTACGCCCCGCGCAGCCGCCGCGCCCTGTACGGGTCCTTCCCCCAGATGGGCCTGCCCGTGGGCATCATCATCTCCAACATGGTGTTCATCGCGGTGACAGCCTCGATCGCGCCGGAGGCCTTCGCGGCCTGGGGGTGGCGGATCCCGTTCCTGCTCTCGGCGGTGCTCATCCTCGTGGCCCTGTACCTGCGGTCCCGGGTCGAGGACTCTCCCGTGTTCCGCCAGACCCAGGAACGCCAGGAGGTGGACCGGTTCCCGCTGGGCCGGTTGTTCCGCGACCACGGCGGGGCCACGATCCTGGCCGGGCTCGCCTCCGCCGCGCCCCCGGCGATCGGCTACCTCTACTCGGTCTACATGCTCGCCTACGGCACCAAGGCCCTGGGCCTGCCCCAACCGACCATGCTGTGGCTGATCGTCGGCGGCGCCGTGATCCACCTGGCTACCGTGCTGCTGGGCGCGGTGCTGGCCGACCGGTTCGCCCAGAAGCCGGTGTTCGTCGCCGGCGCGGCGCTGGTCGTCGTCGGGGCCTTCCCGTTCTTCTGGCTCGTGGACACCGCCCACCCGGTGCTCATCCTGCTCGGTTTCGCCATCGTTCTGCTGGCGCAGTCCCTGATGGCCGGGCCGCAGGCGGCCCTGATCGCCGAGCTCTTCCCGGCGAACGTGCGCTACTCGGGGGCCTCCACGGCCTACCAGATCGGTTCCATCGTCGGCGGCGGCTTCGCCCCGCTGATCGCCACCAGCCTGTACGCCGCCTTCGGGGCCTCCTGGCCGATCTCGGTGTACGTGCTCGCCCTCGG
>DATBUG010000340.1:0-2303 GCA_036516315.1 Citricoccus sp. | reverse complement strand
GGTGCCCCGTTCGGGGACGCGGCCACGCTGGCGGAGGTGCTCGGCCTGCCGGACCTGACCCCGCTGCTGGACCCGGTACCGGATGCCGAGGTCCTGGAGCGCGAGCTGGACGAGGCGCTCGAACTCTCCACGGGCAGGATGTCCGCCGCCGTCGTCGACGCCCTGACGGGTGAGGTGCTCTACGACCGGAAGGCCTCGGCGGCGTCGGTGCCGGCCTCCGCGGTGAAGATCCTCACCGGACTGGCCGCCCTCGAGGTCCTGGGCCCGGACCACCGCTACACGACCTCCGCCGTCCTGCTGCCCGGGAAGGCGAGCGGCAAGCCCGTGACCCACGTGGTGCTCGACGCCGGTGGTGACGTGCTGCTCGGCACCGGGGACAACGCCCGGGTGACCGACGGCCGGGCCGGACTGGGCACGCTGGCCCGGAAGGCCGCCGCGCAGCTGGCCGAGCGGGGGACCACCGGACGGGCGACCGTGCGCCTGGACGACACCGGGTACACCGGTCCGGAGACCTCCCGTGACTGGAGCGAGGACATCGTCCCCTCGGGCAACGCCGCCGCCGTCCAACCCATCGCCACCCACGGCGGACGGCCCTTCGCCGGCCCCGGGACGGGCCGCCTGCACGACCCGGCCCTGTTCGCGGCCGAGGTGTTCCGCGACCGGCTCGAGGCGGAGGCCCGGCAGCTGGGCGTGGAGGTCGAGGTGGACCAGGAGGTGAAGCGCGTGGCCCTGAAGGGCCGCGGCACCACGCTGGCCAGCGTGCGCTCGGCGACCGTGGCCCAGCAGGTCACCCACATGCTCAAGACCTCGGACAACCAGGTGGCCGAGGCGACCGGCCGCAACCTCGCCCTGGCCGCCGGGCAGGAGGGCAGCTTCGACGGTGCCGCCGCGGCGATCGAACAGGCCGTGGCCGAGCGGGGCGTGGACACCACCGGCCTCGACCTGGTGGACGCCTCGGGACTGTCCGGCAGGAACCGGGTGTCCGCCCTGCAATTGACCGAGACGCTCCAGCGGGCCGCCACGGACCCGGACCTCGAGGCGGTCGCCACCGGCCTGCCCGTGGCCGGGCGGGAGGGGACACTGGAGCACCGCATGGTCGGGTCCCCGGCCGAGGGCGTGGTCCGTGCCAAGACGGGGACCTTGAGCTCCGTGGCGTCCCTGACCGGCACGGTGCGGACCGCGGACGGGCGGCCCCTGGTGTTCAGCTTCATCGCCAACGGCCAGACCGGCGCCCTGGCCGAGGCCCGATTCGCGGTGGACCGCGCCGCCGGGCTGCTGGCCGGTTGCGGGTGCCGCCCGGAGCCAGCCGCCGCGGGAGGGTAGCGAGCATGGGCCAGGTGATCGCGGGCCGGTTCGAGCTGGCCGAGCACATCGCCTCCGGGGGGTCCGGGTCCATCTGGGTTGCGTGGGACCGGCGGAGGGACCAGTGGTGCGCCGCCAAGGTGCTGCGGCACAAGGACTCCGGCGAGCTGCTGCGCTTCGTCCGGGAACAGGGCATCCAGCTGGACCACCCGTACCTGGCCACGCCCTACGGCTGGGCCGCCGAGGACGAGGACGTGGCCATCTCGATGCCCCTGGTGGCCGGCGGCACCCTGGAGACGGCCCTGAGCGACCACGGCGCCTTCTCCTCCGCCCTGACCGCCCGCCTGCTGCTGCAGCTGCTCCAAGCCCTGGACCACGTGCACCACGCCGGCTGGATCCACCGGGACGTCAAGCCGGCGAACATCCTGCTCGAGCCCACGGGGGAGGGCATCCCGCACCTGCGGCTGGGTGACTTCGGCATCGCGGTGCGCCAGGACGACCCACGGTTCACCAACCACGGGTGGGTGAACGGCACCCCCGGATACCTGGCCCCGGAGGTGCTGGACCTGGCCGCCCCGGACCCCGCGCAGGACCTGTACGCGGCCGGCGTCGTGGCTCTGCGCATGCTGCACCCCACGCTGCGGGGTGAGCGGGACCTCACCGCGGCCGTCCTGGACCCCGGCCGCACCCTGGCCGCGATCGAGGGGTGCGACCCCCGGTTGACCGCCGTGGTGGCCGGACTACTGGATGAGGACCCCACGGACCGGACCGCCGCGGCCCGGCGTGCACCGGGCGCCCTGGACCTGCTCGCTGCGCCGCAGCTGGCCGGCGGCGGTTATTCGACGGCGGCGGGGGAGCCGTTCGTCGTGTTCCGCCAGGTGGAGCCGGAGCACGGGGGCCAGGACGACAGCCCCGTCCTCGATCCCGGTCCCCCTGCCGGCCCGGCGGCCCGGGTGCCCGCCCCACCAGACCGGACGCCGCGGGTCGGCGGAGGCGGGGGC
>DATBUG010000339.1:0-3583 GCA_036516315.1 Citricoccus sp. | reverse complement strand
GCCGGGGCGCGCGGGCGGCCCGGTCGGCGGCCGGCTCCGCCGGGTCAGGGGCGTCGGGCCGTCGCCGGCCGTCGGTGCCGGACGCGCGGGACCCCCGCATGCTCGGTGACGTGTTCGGCCGCCTGGTGACGGACCGGGGCTGGAGCTCGCCCGTCGCCGTCGGGTCCGTCCTGTCGCGCTGGGACGAACTGGTGGGCCCGGACATCGCCCAGCATTGCCGTCCGGAGAGCTTCGAGAACGAGGTGGTGTCCGTGCGCTGCGACTCCACCGCCTGGGCCACCCAGCTCAAGCTGCTCACCCCGGCCCTGTTGCAACGCTTCGAACAGGCCCTCGGGCCGGGCATCGTGACCAGCCTGCGGGTCGCCGGGCCCGCCGCACCGTCCTGGCGCAAGGGACCGCGCGTGGTGCGTGGCCGGGGGCCGCGGGACACCTACGGGTAGAACCCCTGGACGGCGATCTGAGCCACTGGGGACCCCTGGCATGGTCCGGGACCGGGAGGCGGGATCCGGAATGTGCCGGAAGGGCGGTTGCGCCCGTCTGGCGGCATGTTCTGCCCTCGGCGCACCCCCAGATGGCCCCGGAGAAGGCCTGATTGCAGTAGGATATGAAGGACGTCGTGCCGATTCCGGTCGTCCGGAACAGCGGGCCCTCCGCAGGCCGGCACCCCCGACGTCCCGATGAGTCCCCGAACCGAGGAGCCGTAGACGCCCGTGGCCGAAGAGAACAACGGCACTGACCCGAGCGGCGCAGCGCAGGATCCAGCCACCACCGGACCGGACGGGCAGGCGGCCGCCGCCGCGGCACCGGCCGTGTCCTCGGAGATCACGCAGGCCACGCGCAAGGTCGAGCACGAGTACGGCGCGGGGGACATCACCGTCCTCGAGGGCCTCGAGGCCGTGCGCAAGCGCCCCGGTATGTACATCGGCTCGACCGGCCCGCGCGGCCTCCACCACCTGGTCTACGAGGTGGTGGACAACTCCGTGGACGAGGCCCTGGCCGGGTACTGCGACACGATCCAGGTCACCCTGCAGGCCGACGGCGGCGTACGGGTCCAGGACAACGGGCGCGGCATCCCGGTGGACCTGCACCCCACCGAGGGCAAGCCCACCGTCGAGGTGGTCATGACCATCCTGCACGCCGGCGGCAAGTTCGGTGGCGGCGGTTACGCGGTCTCCGGTGGCCTGCACGGCGTGGGCATCTCCGTGGTCAACGCGCTCTCCGCCCGCGTGGAGACCGAGATCCGCCGGCAGGGCCGCGTGTGGCGGATGAGCTTCGCCAACGGCGGCGTCCCCCAGGGTGAGCTGGTCAAGGGCGAGGAGACGGACGAGACCGGCACCACCCAGGTCTTCTACCCGGATCCGCAGATCTTCGAGTCGGTCGACTTCGACTTCGAGACCCTGCGGGCCCGGTTCCAGCAGATGGCCTTCCTCAACAAGGGCTTGCGGATCTCGCTCACGGACGAGCGCCCGATTGAGACCAACGAGATCCAGCAGGACGAGATCGCCGGGGAGGCCGAGGCCGAGTCCCCGGAGGACGCCGGCGCCGAGGGCGGGATCGGCCAGGAGCTGGAGACGCCGAAGAAGCGGACCGTCGACTACAAGTACGACAACGGCCTGCTGGACTACGTCGAGCATCTCAACGCCAACAAGAAGGTGGAACTGGTCCACGAGGACATCATCGCCTTCGAGACCGAGGACGCCGACCGCAAGATGGCGGCCGAGGTGGCCATGCAGTGGACCACGGCCTACTCCGAGTCCGTGCACACCTACGCGAACACCATCAACACCCACGAGGGCGGCACCCACGAGGAGGGCTTCCGCGCCGCGATGACCTCGCTGGTGAACCGGTACGCCCGGGACAAGGAGCTGCTCAAGGCCAAGGACGACAACCTCACCGGCGACGACGTCCGCGAGGGGCTGACGGCCGTGGTGTCCATCAAGCTCTCCGAACCGCAGTTCGAGGGCCAGACCAAGACCAAGCTCGGCAATTCCGAGGCCAAGGGCTTCATCCAGAAGATCGTCACGGACCAGCTCGGGGACTGGCTGGAGCGAAACCCCGGCCCGGCCAAGGACATCATCCGCAAGGCGCAGCTGGCGTCCCAGGCACGGATGGCCGCGCGCAAGGCCCGGGACAATGCCCGGCGCAAGTCGCCGCTGGAGTCCTTCGGGATGCCCGGCAAGCTGGCGGACTGCTCCTCCAAGAACCCGGCCGAGTGCGAGGTCTACATCGTGGAGGGCGACTCCGCGGGCGGTTCGGCCAAACAGGGGCGCGACCCGGGCACGCAGGCCATCCTGCCGCTGCGCGGCAAGATCCTCAACGTCGAGCGGGCCCGCCTCGACCGGGCGCTGTCCAACGCGGAGATCCAGTCGATGATCACCGCGTTCGGCACGGGGATCGGCGAGGAGTTCGACATCTCCAAGCTGCGCTACCACAAGATCGTGCTCATGGCCGACGCGGACGTGGACGGCCAGCACATCACCACGCTGCTGCTGACGGTGCTGTTCCGTTACATGCGGCCGCTGATCGAGCACGGTTTCGTGTTCCTGGCGCAGCCGCCGCTGTACCGGATCAAGTGGTCCAACGCCCCGCACGACTACGTGTTCTCCGACGAGGAACGTGACCAGGCCGTGGCCGCCGGGCTGGCGAAGGGCTGGCGGTACCCGAAGGACAACGGGATCCAGCGGTACAAGGGCCTCGGGGAGATGGACTACCAGGAGCTGTGGGACACCACCATGGACCCGGAGCGGCGCACCTTGCTGCAGGTCACCATGGACGACGCCGCCGCGGCGGACGAGATCTTCTCCATGCTGATGGGCGAGGACGTCGAGTCCCGCCGGTCCTTCATCCAGCAGAACGCCAAGGACGTCCGCTTCCTGGACATCTGAGGCCTGCCCCGACCACCGATCGGGCGCCCGAGCGCGCGTCCGGACCGCCGGCCAGCCCGGCACCGGACCGCCCGGCCCCACTGACGAGACCCGAGGACACCGCGCGTGACTGACGAGCAGAACCCTGAGAACCCCCAGAACCCGGACGACGGCGCCCCGGAGGGCGCGGACGTGCCGGTGATCGCGCCGAACCTGGACGGCGTCGACAAGGTCGAGCAGGTGGACCTGCAGACCGAGATGAAGCGGTCCTACCTCGACTACGCCATGGCGGTGATCGTCGGGCGCGCGCTGCCGGACGTCCGGGACGGCCTGAAGCCGGTGCACCGCCGCGTCCTGTACGGGATGTACGACGGTGGCTACCGTCCGGACCGGTCGTTCAACAAGTCCGCCCGCGTGGTCGGCGAGGTGATGGGCAACTACCACCCGCACGGTGACTCGGCGATCTACGACGCGCTGGTGCGCCTCATCCAGGACTGGGTGATGCGCTACCCGCTGGCCCTGGGCCAGGGCAACTTCGGCTCGCCGGGCAACGACGGTGCCGCCGCGCAGCGGTACACCGAGACGAAGATGGCGCCGCTGGCCCTGGAGATGGTCCGGGACATCCAGGAAGAGACCGTCGACTTCCAGGACAACTACGACGGCAAGCAGCAGGAGCCGACCGTGATGCCGGCGCGGTTCCCGAACCTGCTGGTCAACGG
>DATBUG010000338.1:0-3431 GCA_036516315.1 Citricoccus sp. | reverse complement strand
CTGGTGGGCATCGCGGGGTTCATCCCCGGGCTCACCACCAACTACGACACCCTGCAGTTCGCAGGACACCACTCCGAGGCCATGCTGATGGGCCTCTTCCAGGTCTCGATCCTGCACAACATCGTCCACCTGCTCTACGGCATCGCGGGCGTGGCCCTGTCCCGCCGGGGCACCACGGCTCGGCACTACCTGCTGTGGGGCGGCGTGGTGTACCTGGTGCTGTGGCTCTACGGGCTGTTCATCGGCCATGACTCGCCGGCGAACTTCGTGCCGCTGAACGACGCCGACAACTGGCTGCACCTGCTGCTGGGCGTGACCATGATCGCCCTGTCCTTCCTGCCACGAACGGTCCGGACCGAGGCCGGCCGCACCAGGACGGACCGCATCTGAGTCCTGCACGCCCCACCGGGGCCCGCGGCATCCCCCTCTCACGCGAGGGTCTCCGCTCTGCCATGCTGGGGGCCACCGAGACGGGGAGGGGGTAGCGGTGCGGACCTTTGGCGTGGAGGAGGAACTGCTCCTGGTGGGCGGCCCGGCCCTGGACCCGATGCCGGCGGGCGAGGCGGTCTCGGGGCCGGATCGCGAGACAACCTCGGGCCACCAGGTCACGATGGAGCTGCAGCAGGAACAGATCGAGGTCGTCTCCCCTCCCCGGACGACGCTGGCCGGACAGCTCGAGGCGGTGCGGACCGGCCGGGCGCTCGCGGACCGGGCGGCCCGGCGCTCCGGCGGACGCGTGGCCGCCCTCGCCACGGCGCCCGGGGGTGTCAGTCCGCACATGGCCCCGGTGCCCCGCTACGCGCGCATCGGGCGGCAGTTCGGCGTCACCGCCCGGGAGAACCTGACCAACGGGTTCCACGTGCACGTCGGCGTCGCCTCCCGCGAGGAGGCGGTGGCGGCGCTGGACCGGATCCGCGTCTGGCTGCCTCCGCTGCTGGCCCTCAGCGGCAACTCGCCGTTCTGGCAGGGCGCGGACACCGGGTACGCCTCCTACCGCCACCGGGTGATGTCCCGCTGGCCGGTCAGCGGTCCGACGGAGGTGTTCGGATCGGCGGAGGCCTACGACCGGCACCGCGACCTGCTGCTGGCCACGGAGGTGCCGCTGGACACCGGGATGTTCTATTACGACGCCCGGCCCAGCGAGCGGTACTCCACGCTCGAGGTACGTATCGCGGACGTCGTGCCGGACGCAGCCGCCGCCGCCGTGATCGCGTCCCTGGTCCGGGCCCTGGTGGAGACCGCGGCCCGGGACCCTGCGGCGCGCGTGCCCGCCGTGCCGGTCTCGGAGTTGCGGGTGTGGTCCTGGATGGCCAGCCGCTCGGGGGTCAACGGCCGGCTGGTGGACCCGGCCACCGGGCGTCCGGCATCCACCGGTGACGTGGTCGGCCGCCTGCTGGACGCCGTGCGCCCGGTCCTGGCCGACTACGGGGAGGAGGCCGCCGTGGAGACGGTGGTCGCCCGCGTCCTGCGCGAGGGCACGGGCGCTGACCTGCAGCGGCGGGCGTACGCCGCCCACGGCGAGGTCCGGGACGTGGTGGCGGCGGTGTTGCGCGCCACCCACGAGCCCACGGCGCTGATGGCGGAGTGACCCCTGGTCACCCCGGGGTGGCGTGACAGATAGCACCCCTTGGGGGCCCGGTGGCGCGGTGCTACGTTGGCAGAGTCGCACTCGCCCGGGAACATCGCTCACAGACCGACATCCGTCAGGAGACGCAGAATGTTCATTCACCAGCAGAAGTTGCAGTACACCACCAAGCCCGAGAAGCCGGATGCCGTGTACGCGCGGAAGCTGCAGGAGGTGATCGGGGGGCAGTACGGCGAGATCACGGTCGCCATGCAGTACAGCTTCCAGGCCTGGAACGCGCACATCCCCGGCAAGTACCGTGACCTGCTGTTCAGCACGGCGGCGGAGGAGTTCGGCCACGTCGAGATGCTGGCCACCATGGTGGCCCAGTTGCTGGAGGACGCCCCGCTGGGCATCACCAAGGACGCCATGCAGGACGACCCGGCCGTGGCCGCGGTGATCGGCGGGACGGACCTGCAGCACGCGATCGTGGCCGGTGCCGGCGCCCGCCCCGTCGACTCGATGGGCAACCCCTGGCAGGGCAGCTACGTCACGGCCAGTGGCAACCTGATGGCGGACATGACCTCGAACCTCAACGCGGAGATGCAGGGGCGCGTCCAGGTGGCCCGGCTGTACCACATGACCGACGACCCGGGAATCCGGGACCTGCTGTCCTTCCTGCTGGCCCGGGACACCATGCACCAGAACCAGTGGGCCGCGGCCGTGCGCGAGCTGCAGGAGGACGGGCTGGAGCAGATGCCCACGCCGAGCAACTTCCCGCAGTCCAAGGAGGCCACGGAACACTCCTACACCGCGTACAACTTCTCCGACGGGGCCACCATGGCGGACGGGTCCTGGGCCTCCGGGCCCACCCCGGACGGCAACGGCGAGTTCACCTACCAGGCCGAGCCGATGGCCGGCGTGCCGATGCCGCCGCCCACTCATCCGGACTCCCGCTTCTACGGCACCACCGAGCTGCCCAACTCGATGGAGAAGGCCGCCGGCGCCCTCCAGGACAAGCTCAACAAGGAGTAAGGAGTAGGCCCTCCCCGCAGCACGCGGCCGGTGTCCCGTCCAGGACGGGACACCGGCCGTGGTGCGCCTGCCACGGGGTGCCGGTCAGAAGCCGCCGGCTGGCAGACGGGCCAACTGCTCGGTGTACTCCTGGCTGCAGCGTTCCAGCGCGCGGTCGGTGAGGGCACCGGCGGTGCACCGCTCGAACTGCGTGGTCGCGTCCCAGAACACGATCTGGGCGGCGGCCACGACGCCGAAGAGGGCGCAGCCGGCCATGGCGGCCAGGGCGCCCACCCGGACGGCCCAGGCAGAGCGGATGCCGGAGGCGCGGACCAGGGCGAGGACGCCGACGACGATCCCTGCGAGCGCGAACGCCAGGGAGGCGGCCTTCCACGGCAGGGGGAGGACCGAGGCCAGGTAGGTCAGCAGCAGCATCCCGGCCACCCACACCAGGGCGTCGCGCAGGTGTCGGTACCGGGCCAGCTCGGGATCGGTCGAGGTGCCGGGGGCGGTGGGGGTCACCGGACCAGCCTAGCGGCGGGTCAGGACAGGCCCTGGTCGGCCAGCCACTGGCGGGCGATGTCAGCGCTGGACGACTGGTCCTCGACGGACTTCCGGTTGAGTCCGATCAGTTCCTCGGCGCTCAGCTGGGCGTTGACCTCCTCGATCACGGCCGCGGCCTGCTCGTCCACGGCGTCGGAGACGACGGGGGTGATGTTCTGCGGCAGGACGAGGTTCTCCGGGTCCTCGAGCGTCACTAGGTCCTGGGCCTCGATCGAAGGGTCCGCCGAGTAGATGTCCGCCAGCTGGACGTCCCCGTCCACGAGGGCCTTGACCGTCAGCGGCCCGCCGG
>DATBUG010000337.1:0-2032 GCA_036516315.1 Citricoccus sp. | reverse complement strand
CGCATCGACAACCAGCTGCGGGGCCGGTCCGGCCGTCAGGGCGACCCGGGCGAGTCCCGGTTCTACCTGTCCCTGACCGATGACCTGATGCGCCTGTTCAACCCCGCGGCGGCGTCCCGGATCATGAACTCCTCCTCCGTGCCGGACGACATGGCCCTGGAGTCCAAGATGGTCTCCTCCGCGATCGCGAACGCACAGCAACAGGTGGAGTCGCGCAACACGGAGCAACGCAAGAACGTGCTGAAGTACGACGACGTCATGAACCGCCAGCGCGAGGCGATCTACACGGACCGCCGCCAGATCCTCGAGGGCGAGGACCTGCAGGAGAAGGTCCAGCACTTCATTGAGGACGCCGTGTCGACCATGGTGGACGAGGCCACGGCCGTGGGGCACGCCGGGGAGTGGGACCTGGACCAGCTCTGGACCGACCTGCGCCAGATGTACCCGGTGGGTGTCACCGTCGACGAGGTCCTGGAGGAAGTCGGCGGACGGACCAAGCTCAAGGCCTCGGACCTCAAGCGCGAATTGGTCTCGGATGCCAAGCTGGCCTACCAGGACCGGGAGGCCGCCATCGGGTCCGAGACCATGCGAGAGCTCGAGCGCCGCGTCGTGCTCTCGGTGATCGGTCGCAAGTGGCAGGACCACCTGTATGAGATGGACTACCTCAAGGAGGGCATCGGCCTGCGCTCGATGGCCCAGCGTGATCCCCTTGTGGAGTACCAGCGCGAGGGCTACATCATGTTCCAGTCCATGATGGAGGCCATCCGCGAGGAGTCGGTCGGTTACCTGTTCAACCTCGAGGTGCAGACGGCCCCGGCTCCGACATCCTTGCCCGGCGTCAAGGACGCACGCAGGGCCACGATGACTCCGACGCTCAACGTCAAGGGTCTCGAGGCCCCGCAGCAGCCCTCGACCCTGCGGTTCTCCGCGCCGTCCGACTCCGGTGAGGTCACCACCCAGGTGCGCCGGACCGGGACAGCGTCCGCGGACGGCCAGGACGAGAAGGCGGAGAAGTCCACAGCGGGCAGCCGAGGAGGGGCACCGTCCTCGAAGAGCCGCAAGCGCCGGCGGTGAGGGACCGCCGGGTGCACCAGGATCCGTGACCCGCCGGCCGCTCAGCCGAGTTCCAGGGCGGTGACCTTCCACCGGTCCCGCCGGCGTTCGATGCGTAGCGCCATGGCGCGCACGCGATCGGGGAGCTGGATGGTGGCGCTGGCCTCATAGACCCCGTCCTCCGCGTGGCAGCACCGTGCGCCCAAGGCCTGCGGCCTGCCCCGTGTAGCGTCGCCGTCGGCCCGGATCCGGCTGGCGAGGTCGGCGCGCCGTACCATCTTCCCGTAGGTCGGCAGGTCGAGCCAGGCCGAGAGCTGGCGTGCCGGCCGCAGGCCGAGTTCGGCCTCCACGCAGGCCAGGGCCACGATCCGGGCCAGGGACCTCACGTGCCGTTCCTCCTCCCGCCGCCGTTCGGCCCGGGCCCGCTCGCCCAGGTCCTGCTCTCCCAGGGACAGGTCAGCCGGGGGACGCCCGGCTGCGTCGCCCGCCGGGCCGTGGTTGGTGCGTGGTGTCCACGCCTGGGGACGGTGTGCCGGGCGCTCCCGGTTCCGGGACATCGGGACGGTTCCCGTGCGCGGCGGCAGGCCCGGAGGGACAGCGGACACGGTGAGCGGGCCGGTCGTGCGTGGGGTCGGGGTCGAGGTGGACATTCTTCCTCCCGGTAGGTCGGCTCGGATCTCGTACTGGATGCCTGGCAGGCGCGGCCCGCCGGCGGCGGGGACGTGGGGATGGAGCGGGGCCCCGGCACTGCGGGGACGCTGTCGGGGACGCCGTCACCCGGGACGCCGTCACCCGGGACGCCGCGGTGTGGACCCGCGTCAGGGCAGGGGCGGGGCCCGCAGGACGGTGCCGGGAGAGATCGCGTCGGGATCGGCACCGATGGCGTCAGCGTTGTGCCGGTACCACAGCCGCCACCGGCGGTCGATCTCCAGGTCCGTGGCGTAGGGGCCGAGTTCCTCGGCGGCGATGTCCCACAGGC
>DATBUG010000336.1:0-2021 GCA_036516315.1 Citricoccus sp. | reverse complement strand
CCGCGCCTGTGGAGCATTCCGCCGCGTGACGGCGCCGCCGGTAGGCTGGAGCGGTGACCGAGACCCCTGCCACCGCCGTGCCCGGACCCCGTGGACGCGGCGTGTTCATCGCCTTCGAGGGCGGGGACGGATCCGGCAAGTCCACCCAGGCCCGGCTGCTCGTCCAGCGGTTGCGGGCCGAGGGCCACGAGGTGGTGCAGACCCGCGAGCCCGGCGGCACCGAGATCGGCGAGCGGCTGCGCGCGCTGGTGCTGGACCCGCAGTACGCCCCCGTCGATCCCGTCACCGAGGCCCTGCTCTTCGCCGCCGCCCGCTCCGCCCACGTGCGCCAGCTGGTCCGCCCGGCCCTGGCCGCCGGGTCCGTGGTGGTCACGGACCGCTACGTCGACTCCTCGGTGGCCTACCAGGGGGCCGGACGCCGCCTGGGCACCGGGACGGTGGCGGAGTTGAACGAGTGGGCCACCGACCGCCTGCGCCCGGACCTGACCGTCCTGCTGGACGTGGACACGGCCACCGCGGCGGCCCGGCGCACCGCCCGGGACCAGTCCGCCGGGGCCGCCGGTCCGGACCGCATGGAGGCCGAGCCGGCCGCGTTCCACGAGTGCATCCGCGGCGCGTTCACCGCGCGGGCGCAGGCCGACCCCGGACGGTACCTCGTGCTGGACGCCGGCCGTCCGGCGGAGGAGCTGGCCTCGGCCGTGCTGGACCGGGTCACCGGATTGTTCGAGGAGGACCGGTCATGACCGCACCCGCCTGGGCCGAGCTCGCCGGCCAGCAGGCCGCCGTCGAGCAGCTGTCCCGCGCCGCTGCGGCGGAGCGGCCCACGCACGCCTGGCTGTTCACCGGCCCTCCGGGGTCCGGCCGGTCCAACGCGGCCCGCGCCTTCGCCCAGGCCCTGCAGTGCGAGGTCGAGGACCCGCGCTCGCGCGGCTGCGGCCGCTGCCACGCCTGCCTGACCGTCTCGGCCGGCACCCACGCGGACGTGAAGGTGCTGGCCACGGAGAACGTCACGTACAAGATCGACGAGGTCCGTGAGCTGATCGCCCAGGCACAGGACCGTCCCACCTCGGGCCGCTGGCGCATCTTCGTCATGGAGGACGCGGACCGGATGACGGAGCGGGCCACGAACGTGCTGCTCAAGGCGATCGAGGAACCGCCCGAGCGGACCATCTGGATGCTGTGCGCCCCCTCCCCCGCGGACGTCCTGGTGACCATCCGGTCCCGGTGCCGCCAGGTGGGGTTGCGGATCCCCTCCGTGCAGGCCGTGGCGGACCTGCTCGTGGAGCGTGACGGGTTGGACCGCGAGCTGGCCCTGTTCGCGGCCCGTGCCTCCCAGTCCCACGTGGGCATGGCCCGCCGCCTGGCCCGCGACGAGGGCGCCCGGGCCCGGCGCGAGTCGGTGGTGCACCTGCCGCTGCGGGTGCAGGCCACCTCGGACGCCGTGGCGATGGCCAAGGAACTCGTGGAGGTCACCCAGCAGGAGGCCGCCGCCTCCGCGGAGGTCCGCAACGCGGAGGAGCGGCAGAACCTGCTGCGCTCGCTGGGGCTCTCCGAAGACGAGAAGGTCCCCCCCAAGCTCCGTCACCACGTCAAGCGGCTCGAGGACGCCCAGACCGCGCGCAACAAGCGTTCCGTCCACGACACCCTGGACCGGGCCATGATCGACCTCACCGGACTGTTCCGGGACGTGCTCGCGCTCCAGCTGGGCACGGGCGCCGAGCTGGTCAACGAGCACCTGCGCGACGAGCTGGCCTCCTACGCCCGCCACGCCTCCCCCGAACGAACACTCGAGCGGATCGACGCCGTGGCCACCGCCCGGCGCCGGCTGGCCGGCAACGTCCCGCCCCTGCTAGCGCTCGAGGCGATGGCCACCACCTTCCTGCCGGACCGCATCCTCGACCGGCGTCCGCCCGACCACCCCTGAGAGGCCCGCGTGCGCCCGAGCCATCCCGACGCCCCCGCTGCCCCCGACGCCCCCATTGGCCTCGGCACCCGCGGTGCCCTCGATCCCGCCGGAGCCG
>DATBUG010000335.1:0-6230 GCA_036516315.1 Citricoccus sp. | reverse complement strand
GAAGTGGCTGGAGGGGAAGATCACGCGGCGGCCGTCCCAGATCTTGACCACCACGTAGGACAGCGTGATGTCCTCGATCGTGCCGTAGACGTTGTCCACGGTGACCACGTCACCCACCCGGATCGCGTCCGTGAAGGCCAGCTGCACGCCGGCGAAGACGTTGGTCAGCGTGGACTGCACCGCCAGGCCGGCCACCACGGACAGCAGGCCCGCGGAGGCCAGCAGGCCGGCGCCGACCGCGCGCACCTGCGGGATGGTCAGCAGGATGACGGCCACCGCGATCACGATGATCAGCGCCTGCAGGATCCGCCGGATCAGCACCATCTGCGTCTGGATCTTGCGGTCGCGCCGGTCGTCCACGCCGGAACTCTTGTACTTGGCGAGCACCCGTTCCTCGACGATCTGCACGATCCGCAGCGCCAGCCACGCCAGCGCGCCGACGATCCCGGCCAGCAGCAGGAAGCTCACCCCCTCGAACCACTCGTACTCCGAGGCGGTCAGGCCCAGGGCGACGCGGGCGGCCATCAGGGTCAGCGCCACGGTCACCGGGATCCGGCACCGGGTGACCTGGCGCCGCATCTGCGGCCGGCCGCGCAGCACCACGTTGACCAGCAGCGAGGCCGCCAGCACCACGGCCAGGGCGATCGCCACGCCGATCAGCACGGTGGACAGGATCCCCCAGAACGGCCCGAGGGACTCGACGGCGCCCTGGGCGCCCTCCTCCACGGACTCGGGGACGCTGGGCGCGAAGTCGTCGGGGCCCGCGGTCTCGTCCGTGGCCGGCGCAGCCAGGGCGTGCAGGACAGGGGTCGGTAACGGCAATGGCATGTCTCCAGTGTGTCACCGGCGACTGCACCGGACCTGAACGGGTGGAGAATGGACGCTGGAACCGCCGCACCCCGCGGACGGTCACGGACTTCATCCTGCGGAGAGGACCTTCATGCTTTCCATCTCGGACCTGCGCGGCCGCGACGTCGACCCGGCCACGGTGCTGCCCCGGGCGGAGCTGGACGTGGCCGGAGCCGTGCCGCGGGTGATGCCGATCCTGGAGGAGGTCCGCTCCCGCGGCGCGGCCGCCGTGCTGGACCTCGGCGAACGCTTCGACGGCGTCCGCCCGCCGTCACTGCGGGTTCCCGCCGCGGCCCTGGCCGAGGCGCTAGAGGGCCTGGACCCGCAGGTGCGCGCGGCCCTGGAAGAATCGATCGCCCGGGCCCGGAAGGTCCACGCCGCCCAGCTGCCGCCCGGGTCCGAGGTCGAGCTCGGCGAGGGCGCCGTCGTCGAGAACCGCTGGGTCCCGGTCAACCGGGTGGGGCTGTACGTGCCCGGCGGACGGGCCGTGTACCCCTCCTCCGTGGTGATGAACGTGGTCCCGGCCCAGGCCGCCGGGGTGGCCTCCCTCGCGGTGGCCTCGCCCCCGCAGAAAGACTTCGGCGGCCTGCCGCACCCGGTGATCCTCGCCGCGTGCGCGCTGCTCGGGGTGGACGAGGTGTACGCCGCCGGCGGGGCGCAGGCGGTGGCGATGTTCGCCTACGGGGTGAAGGACGACGACGGAGCGCGCCGGTGCGCCCCGGTGGACATGGTCACGGGGCCGGGCAACATCTTCGTGGCCGCCGCCAAGCGTGCCCTGCTCGGCACGATCGGGATCGACGCCGAGGCCGGGCCCACCGAGATCGCCGTGCTCGCGGACGCCACGGCGGACGCGTCCTGGGTGGCCGCGGACCTCATCAGCCAGGCCGAGCACGACCCGATGGCCGGGTCGGTGCTGATCACCACCTCGCCGGAACTGGCCCGGGACGTGGTCGCGCACATCGAGGAGCAGGTGCCCGGCAGTTTCCACGAAGAGCAGATCCGCCAGGCCCTGACCGGCCCGCAGTCCGGCGTGCTGGTGGTGGACGACCTGGACACGGCCGTGGCCGTGGCGGACGCCTATGCCGCCGAGCACCTGGAGGTGCACACGGTGGACGCCCTGGAGACCGCCCGGCGGGTCCGCAACGCCGGGGCGGTGTTCGTGGGACCGTACTCGCCGGTGCCCCTGGGGGACTACTCCTCGGGGTCCAACCACGTGCTGCCCACCGGCGGTTCGGCCCGGTACTCCTCCGGGCTGAACACCGTCAGCTTCCTGCGCCTGCAGCAGCTCATCCGGTACACCGAGACCGGCCTGAAGGAACTGTCCGGCAACATCTCCGCGCTCGCGGACGCCGAGGGGCTGCCCGCCCACGGCGCGGCGATCACCCGTCGCTTCCACTAGGACCGCACGGTCGAGGGCTCTCGTGGCGGACGAGGGCGGACGAGGGCCCTCGTTCAGATGTGGTGGTCGTGAAGCACGGCGCGGCCGCCCGTCACGCGGGTTCACATCCGTGCCGGACCTTTGACCGGCTCGACCGGCCGTCGTTACGCTGAGTCCCAGAATCACGAGTTCCCGCTGTTACAGCCCTGGCTTGCGGGACGGCAACCCTCTTCACGCAGTAGTGGGGTGCTCCAGGTGATGATTCGGCCCGCCGGAGACACCGACGGGCAAGTACCGCGACTGACGCAGGTACCGGTCGGGTCCCGCTCCGGGTCCCCGGTGGCTGCGGATGCGCCTTCGAACGGAGGACCGACATGACCGCACTGGCCACCACCGACCTCGGCCGCGTCGCCGAGCTCGACACCGACCTGTCCGCCCAGACCCTGCGCACCGCCTTCTCCCACTTCCCCTCCGGCGTGGCCGCGCTCTGCGGGATCGCCGACGACCAGAAGGAGGGGCTCGTGGCCTCCTCCTTCACCGTGGGCGTGTCCCTGGAACCGGCGCTGGTGTCCTTCGCCGTGCAGAACACCTCCCGGACGTGGCCCCGGCTCAAGCGCGCCGAGCGCATCGGCGTCTCGATCCTCGGCGAGCGCCACACCGGCGTCTGCCGGCAGCTCGCCGCCAAGGAGGGTGACCGCTTCGCGGACCTGGACGTGCGGGCCTCGGACCGGGGCGCCCTGTTCCTGGACGACGCCGCCCTGTGGCTGGAGACCTCCGTCTACGCAGAGGTCCCCGCCGGAGATCACCATGTGGTGCTGCTCGAGGTGCACGGCGTCCACGACCACTCCTCGGAGCACGAGCCCCTCGTCTTCCACCGCTCGGCCTTCCGCAACCTGCGCACCGCCGAGGGGAACCAGTAGCACCGGCGCGGACGCGCCGTATCCTGGACTGCATGCCGAACGCCCCGCAGCCACCGAGCCAGGTCCGCCTGGACGCGTGGCTGTGGGGCATCCGCATGTACAAGACCCGCTCGGCGGCGACGGCGGCCTGCCGCGCCGGGCACGTCCGTCTCAACGGCCAGCCCGCCAAGGCCGCGCAGCCGGTGAAGCCCGGGGACACCATCCGGTTGCGCCAGCCCGGCCGGGAACGGATCCTCGAGGTCACCGGCCTGCTGGCCAAGCGCGTCGGGGCCGCCGAGGCCGTGCGGCACTACATCGACCACTCTCCCCCGCCGGTGCCCCGCGAGCTGTTGGCCGTACCCCGGCGCGACCGGGGCGCCGGACGCCCGACCAAACGCGACCGACGGCAGCTGGACCGATTGCGCGGCCGGGAGACGGAGACCTGAGTCGCGTGACCGGTGCCTGGGTGGTCACCGGGTAGCCATGGGGCGAGGCCGGTCCGGGCCGAGCGGCGGCCTCCCGGCCCGGCCCCGGGCCTAGGGCGCCGGTCCTGCCGGTAGGTGCAGGGTGCGCATCGCTGCGCGTGCGGACGGGTGAGGCTCGGGTAGCGCTCTCCCATGTGCCGCCGGAGCTTCGCCCCTAGGTTGGGAATGACCCCGTCCACCCCCGGACCGGGCTGCACCCGATGGAGGACACCCTGATGACGAAGCACACGACCTGCCTGACCCGTCCGGCGATCGCCGGCGCAGCCGCCCTGGGACTGACCTCCCTGGTGCTGCTGGCGCCCACCGCCCATGCGGCCGCCCCCTCCGCAGACCGTCCGGAGGCGCCCACCAGCGCGTTCTCGGTCTCCCTGACGCCTGTGAACACCCCGGATGCCGCCCCGGCCGCCGGCCAGGACGCGGCACAGGATGCCGGCCAGGATGCTTCCGGTGAAGCCCTCGAGGAGGACCGCAGCGGCCACGTCACGGCCGCCGACGCGTCCATGACCGAGGGCACCGGGGCGTCCGAGGCACCCGAGGCAACCGCGTCAACCGAGAAGTCCGAGGACGCCGGGACGGTCGAGGGAGCCGAGGCACCTGCGGATGCCCCCGCCGCCGGCAGCCAGGCCGCCGCCGAGGACGGAGTCACCGCCGAGGACGGAGCCGCGCCGGATGCGGCCGGTAACGAGGGCTCCGGCGCGTCCGCCGAGGCCGCCGAGGACGCCGAGGCCGCCGCAGCGGAGGACACGGCCCAGGAGGTCGCCACCGCGCCGGGCGATGCCGCGGCCAGTGACGAGACGGCCAGCGGTGAGACGGCCCCCGGGAGCGCGACGGCCGAGCAGGTCGGTGGCAACCTCACGCTGTGGGTCGACGCCGAGAACGATGTGCTCTGCGTCGAGACCGCCCTGACCGGAGTCACCCCGGACGCGGCCAGCGTCCACCTACACGGCGCGGGCGGCGTCCAGCTCGACCTGCCCGCGTCCTCCGGCTGCCTGCCGGCCGACGGTGCGCTGATCGAGGCCGATCCGGCCGCGTACTACGTGGACGTGCACACGGACGGGTCCTCGGAGGCCGCGGCCCGCGGAGACCTGACCCGGGTGCCGCTGGGTGGCGTTGACGCCGGCCAGGGTGCTGCCGGGGCCCCGGACTGGGCCCTGCCGGCGGCCGGTGCCGCAGTCCTGGCGGCGGGCGGAGCCGCCGTCGCCATGGCCCGGAGGAACCGCGGTACGGCATGAGCCCGGACCGCGGGTCCGCGGGACGCTCCGCCGAGGCGGGAGCGTCCCGGCGCCGCGACGGAGCCCTGCTCGCCGCTGCTGCCCTGACGGCCTCGCTCACGGGGTGTTCGCTGGACACCGGGGCGCTCGGCGAGAAGATCACGATCGCGTGGGAGGGCACGGACCCATCGGCCGGGGCGGACACGCGCCCCTCGGCCGGTGGGGGCGAGCCCACCCGCGCCGTCGAGGCCGCCCCGGCTCCGGCCCGCCTGGAGATCCCGCGTCTCGGCATCCGCCAGCAGGTGGCGGACGTGGGCCTGGAGGACGACGGGACACTGGAAGTGCCGGACCGCGGCGGGGACATCGGCTGGTACACGCCGGACCCCCGGCCCGGTTCCCCCTTCCCCCTGGTGTTCACCGGCCATGTGGACACCCCGGCCGGCCCGGCGGTCTTCGCCCGGTTGGACGAACTCGAGCCCGGGGACGAGGTGTCCGTCACGGACGATGCGGGCACGGTCCGCACGTACCGGGTGGACCGCGTGGCGGACCACCCGATGGACGCCTATCCCACGCAGGAGGTGTTCGGTGCCGTGAGCGGTGACCAGCTGCGCCTGATCACCTGCACGGGCACCTTCGACGGCATCCGGCAGCAGTACGACCAGAACCGCGTGGTCTACGCGTCACGCTCTGGGTGAACTCTTGGCAACGACAAGGGATTTCCGGCCGCCGGCCCCTGGCATTCCGCGTATTCTCCCGTACTATGTGAGGCGAAGTAGTAGTAGCAGAAAGTCCGTCAGACTACGGACCGGTCAGCCTGCTGGGCTGGGCGGGGCGTGGGTAAGCGGTTCGCAACATGCCGCTTCACCGCCCGTGGGAACCCCCACGGGTACACCCCACCGAAGGAGGCCCCATGGCTACCGGTACCGTCAAGTGGTTCAACGCGGAGAAGGGCTACGGCTTCATCTCCCCGGACGACAACTCCGCTGACATCTTCGTGCACTTCTCCGCGATCGAGGGCTCCGGCTTCCGCGAGCTCCAGGAGGACCAGAAGGTCGAGTTCGAGGCGCAGCAGGGCCCCAAGGGCATGCAGGCTGCTGCAGTCCGCCCGCTCTGACCTGAGTCAGCGCCGTGCACGGCCGCTCTCCCCTCGGGGAGGGCGGCCGTTGCCTTTCCTCGGCGACTAGGGTGAATCCATGAGATTCAGATACCTCGGCAACAGCGGACTCAAGATCTCCGAGATCATCTACGGCAACTGGCTGACCCATGGGTCCCAGGTGGAGAACGAGACGGCGCACGCCTGTGTGCGCGCGGCCCTCGAGCAGGGCATCACCAGCTTCGACACCGCGGACGTGTACGCCAACGGCAAGGCCGAGTCGGTCCTGGGCGAGGCGCTGAAGTCCGAGCGCCG
>DATBUG010000334.1:0-2747 GCA_036516315.1 Citricoccus sp. | reverse complement strand
CGGGCCAGCTTCCGGTAGGCCTTCTTGATGTCGGCTTCCGAGGCGTCCTTGGAGACACCGAGGATGGCGTAGAAGTCCTTGTCCACCCAATCCTGTGAGGCCATGGTGCCTCCTTTCGCGTCAGTTCACTCGGTACGTCAGGGTCACCCGGTACGGGCGGCCCGGGCCACGGGTCAGCCCTCCGCGCCGGCGGATACCATCACCTGGGCCGCGCGCAGCACACGTCCCTCCCGGACGTAGCCGTTACGGAAGACCTGGACGATGTGCTCCTCCGGCACCTCACCGCTGGGCTGGCGCAGCATCGCCTCGTGCAGGGACGGGTCGAAGGGCTGGCCCGCCAGGGCGTCCTGGTCCTGCCGCTCCAGGCCGAACCCGGCCAGGATGGAGTCGAACTTCGTGGCGATCGCCGCGAAGGGGCCATCGGTCAGGTCCCCGGCGGCGCGGGCGGCGTCCAGGTCGTCGAGCACCGGCAGCAGGGCGGTCAGCACGGACTGGATCGCGTTGTCCGTGGCCACGTTCCGGTCCCGCTCCACGCGGCGCTTGTAGTTGACGAACTCGGCCTGGATGCGCAGCAGGTCATTGCGCAGTTCCTCCTCACGCGCCGTGGCGGTGGAGGCGTCCGGGTCCTGGGCCCCGGTGATGCCCTCGTCGGCGGCGTCGCCGTCGGCGCCCGCGGCCTCGTTGAGGATCCGCTCGGCCTGGGACAGCGCGTCGCCGTCCTCACCGGTCTCCGCGCCGCCGGCGGCGGACGCCGGCTGGCGCACCTGCCCGGTGTCCGGATCGATCCGGCGCTTGTCCTGGAAGTTCACCGGCTCCTCGTGCTCTTCGTCGTGTCCGTGCTGGGGCATGCTCTCTCGTCCTCTCCTCGCAGGTACCCGTGGGGCCGGCCGCCTCGCCGTGCGGCGGGGCGACCGGCCCGGGACCGGTGGTCCGCCGTGGCGGACCGGGGTGTCAGTGGTGCGTCGGGGCCGGGATCACTTGGATCCGGCGTCCTTCGGCTCGTCCTCGTCCACGACCTCGGCGTCGACGATGTCCTCCTCCTCGGCCTGGCCGGCCCCGGCGGCACCCTCGGCACCGGCCGGTCCGGCGGCACCGGCGTCGGCACCCTGGGAGGCGTACAGGGCCTCGCCGATCTTGGTCTGGGACGCCTGCAGCTTCTCGTAGGCGGCCTTGACCTCGTCGTCGTTGTCCTGCTTCTCCAGGGCAGCCTTCAGGGCGTCGACGTCGGCCTGGACCTCGGACTTGACGTCCTCGGGCAGCTTGTCCCCGTTGTCCTTCAGCAGCTTGTCCACCGAGTAGGCGGTCTGCTCGGCCTGGTTGCGGCGGTCGGCGGCCTCGCGGCGCTCCTTGTCCTCCGCGGCGTGGGCCTCGGCGTCCTTGACCATGCGGTCGATGTCCTCGTCCGACAGCGAGGTGCCGCCGGTGATGGTCATCGACTGCTCGGTGCCGGTGCCCTTGTCCTTGGCGGAGACGTGGACGATGCCGTTGGCGTCGATGTCGAACGTGACCTCGACCTGGGGCACGCCGCGCGGCGCCGGGGCGATGCCCGTGAGCTCGAAGGTGCCCAGCGGCTTGTTGTCCCGGGTGAACTCGCGCTCGCCCTGGAACACCTGGATGGACACCGAGGGCTGGTTGTCCTCCGCGGTGGTGAACGTCTCGGAGCGCTTGGTCGGGATGGCCGTGTTGCGCTCGATGAGCTTGGTCATCACGCCGCCCTTGGTCTCGATGCCCAGGGAGAGCGGGGTGACGTCGATCAGCAGCACGTCCTTGCGCTCGCCCTTGAGGACGCCGGCCTGCAGTGCGGCGCCGACGGCGACGACCTCGTCCGGGTTCACGCCCTTGTTCGGCTCCTTGCCGGCGAGCTCCTTGACGAGCTCGGCCACGGCGGGCATGCGGGTGGAACCACCCACGAGCACCACGTGGTCGATGTCCGAGACCGAGACGCCGGCCTCCTTGATGACGTCCTTGAACGGCTGGCGGGTGCGCTCCAGCAGGTCCGAGGTCATCTCCTGGAACTTGGCGCGGGACAGGTGCTCGTCCAGGTGCACCGGGCCCTCCGGGGTGACGGAGAGGTACTGCAGGGAGATGTTCGTGGACGTCGCCGAGGACAGTTCCTTCTTGGCCTGCTCGGCAGCCTCCTTCAGGCGCTGCAGGGCGATCTTGTCCTTGGACAGGTCGGCACCCTTGGCCTTGGCCTGGGACAGCAGCCAATCCACGATCCGCTGGTCCCAGTCGTCACCACCCAGCCGGTTGTCACCGGCCGTGGAGCGGACCTGGATGGTGGAGAAGTCGTCCTCGTCCTTGCCGACCTCCAGCAGGGAGACGTCGAAGGTGCCGCCACCGAGGTCGAAGACCAGGATGAGCTCGTCCTCCTTGCCCTTCTCCAGGCCGTAGGCCAGGGCGGCGGCGGTCGGCTCGTTGATGATGCGCATCACGTTCATGCCGGCGATCTCGCCGGCTTCCTTGGTGGCCTGCCGCTCGGCGTCGTTGAAATACGCCGGCACGGTGATCACGGCGTCGGTGACCTTCTCACCCAGGTAGTCCTCGGCGTCGTGCTTGAGCTTCATCAGCGTGCGCGCCGAGATCTCCTGCGGCGTGTACTTCTTGCCGTCCATCTCGGTGGACCAGTCCGTGCCCATGTGGCGCTTGACCGAGGCGATGGTGCGCTCGGGGTTGTTGACGGCCTGGCGCTTGGCGATCTCGCCGACCAGGACCTCACCGGACTTGGAGAAGGCGACGACGGACGG
>DATBUG010000333.1:0-4811 GCA_036516315.1 Citricoccus sp. | reverse complement strand
CCCGCGCGCCGGCCCGGAACCGGACTGGCGGGCGGCGAGCTGGGTGCCGGAGGCGGACTCCCGTCCGGTCCGCTCCTGGTGCAGCAGGCCGCGTTCCACGGCCCGGGCCTCGCGCTGACCGCGCAGCCGCTCCCGCTCGCGGCGGCTCAGCGCGCGGTGGCCGATCAGGCCGAGCAGCGCCGGCGTCAGGGACACCGCGATCAGCACGGCGATCAGCACGCAGAACGCGCCCACGGTGCCCATTAGGCCCAGGAACGGGATGCCGGTGACGTTCAGGGCGGCCAGGGCGATGATCACCGTGAGGCCGGCGAAGACCACGGCGTTGCCCGAGGTGCCGTTGGCCAGCCCGATCGACTCGTGGAGCGGGGCCCCGTCCTTGAGCTGGCGGCGGTGCCGGTTGACGATGAACAGGGCGTAGTCGATGCCCACGGCCAGGCCCAGCATCAGGCCGAGGACGGGGGTGACGGACAGCATCTCGACCATGCCGGAGAAGGCCAGGGAGCCGGCCGCGCCGATGCCCACGCCGACCAGCGCCGTGAGGATGGGCAGTCCGGCGGTGACCAGGGTGCCGAGCATGATGACCAGCACGACCGCGGCCACGACCAGCCCGACGACCTCGGCGACGCCCACGATCTGGGGGATGGTCTGGGACAGCGAGGTCGTGGGCAGCACCTCGACGCCCTCGATCTCCGCGTCCTCGAGCGTGGAGACCACGTCCTGCTGGGTCTGCTCGGTCACGTCCAGGGTCGGGCGGTCGAACACCACGTTCCCGACGGCGGTGCTGCCGTCCTCGGAGACGGTGCGGTAGTCCCCGGTCAGCTCCAGCAGGTCCTCGCCGCGGTCGAGGTCGGCGCGGGCGGCCTCGGCCTCCGCGGCACCGTCCTCGAGCTGGGTGCGCTGTTCCTCGAGCTGGGCACGGCCCTCCTCCAGCTGGGCGCGGCCGGCGTCGAGCTGGGCCTGCTGGGCGTCCAGCTGGGCGGTCATGGCCGGCGGTGCGCCGGCGGCCTCGGCCTGGGCCCGGGCGGCGTCGAGCTGCTCCTGGCCGGCCTGCAGCTCCTCCTCGGAGGCCTGCAGCTGCTGCTCGGCCGCATCCAGCTGGTCCCGGCCGGACTGCACCTGCTCCTCGCCCTCGGTCAGTTCGGCCCGTCCGTCCTCGAGCTGGGCGCGCTGGTCGGCGAGCTCGTCCTCGGTGGCGAAGGGGTCCACCACGGAGTCCACGCCGGCCACGCCCTCGACGTCGGTGAGCACCTCGCTGATGGCCCGGCGCTGGTCCGCGGAGAGCTCCCCGCCGTCCGCGGTGCGGAACACCACGGATCCGGTCCCGTTGGCGGCCTCCGGGAACTCCTCCTGCAACCGGTCGGTGACCTGGGAGGTGGGGGTGCCCGGGATGGTGATCGAGGTGGTGAGGGTGCCGCCGAAGGCGAGGAAGCCGCCCACCGACAGTGCGAGTGCCGCGAGCCAGGCGACGATGGCCACCCAGGGGCGGCGCGACGAGGCGAATCCGAGGCGGTAGAGCAGTTCGGCCATGCGGGGCGCTCCTTCGGGAGGGGAAGATGGCGATGACGGCCCGGGGAACACGGTGCGGCCGTGGTCCCGCCGGTCAGGTCCGGCGACCACTATAGTGGACGGACCGTCTCGTATTGAAACGCACAGACCGCACAAGGGGGCAGGGTGAGAGCAACGTCGCAGCGGGGGACCGCCGAGCAGCGGGGCCGTCCGCGCAGCGAGAAGGCCCGCGTGGCCGTGCTGACCGCGGCCGCCGAGACGATGAGGACCGTCGGCTTCGAGGCGCTCACCGTCGAGGGCATGGCCGCCGCGGCGGGCGTGGGCAAGCAGACCGTCTACCGCTGGTGGGGCTCGAAGGCGGAGGTGGTGGTCGAGGCGATCGCCGAGGGCTACCTCGACCTGCGGATCGGCGGGCCGGCCGGCACGGGTGAGCTGCGCGCCGACCTCGGGGCGTGGCTGCGCGGGATCGGCGACCAGGTCGAGGAGGGGGACGCGCCGCGCCTGGCACGGGCCATCGTCTCCGCCCTGGCCGCGGCGGGTGAGACCGCCACCGCCATCAACGAGGCCCTCGTGCAACCGATCATGGGCGAGCTGGACGAGCGGTTCCGTGCGCACGAGCGCTCTCACCCGGGGTCGCTGCCGGCCTCGCCGTCCTTCCTGGCCGAGACCGTGGGGGCGACCCTGTTGATGCACGTGATGTTCGGCCGCCCGCTGGACGAGGCGCGCATCGGGCAGCTGCTGGACCTGGTGGTGCCGGCCGCACCGTAGGCTAAGAGGATGCTCTGGCCGCTCGCCGAGTTCGGCATGTATCCCCACTGGCTGACCATCCTGTTCTGGATCATCGACGTCGGCATCCGCCTGCTGCTGCTCGGCATCGTCCCCGGTGGGCGGCGTCCCGCCGTGGCGATGGCCTGGCTGCTGATCATCTTCTTCCTGCCACTGCCCGGGCTGGTGCTGTTCATGCTCCTGGGCTCGTTCCGCCTCGGCGGACAGCGCCAGTCCCGCCAGCGGGCCGTCAACGAGGCCCTCAGCCGCGCCACCTCCCACCTGGAGCTGCCCAACGACGCCGGGCACGCACCGTTGTACGTGGCCTCGGCCGCACGGCTGACCCGCAACCTCACCAGCTTCCCGATGCTGGACGGCAACCACTTCGAGTTCATCACCGACTACCGCCAGTCGCTGCAGCGGATGGCCCGGGACATCGACGCCGCCCAGGACTACGTCAACCTGGTCTTCTACATCGCGGCCCTCGACCCCCAGGGCCGTGAGGGGTACGCCAACGAGGTGTTCGACGCCCTGGAGCGGGCGCGGCACCGCGGGGTCACGGTGCGGGTGCTCTTCGACCACATCGGCACCCTGCGGGTGCCCGGGTACCGCCAGCTCACGCGCCGCCTGGACCGGGCCGGGGTGGAGTACCACGCGGCCATGCCCGTGAAGCCGCTGCGGGGCAAGTACCAGCGGCCGGACCTGCGCAACCACCGCAAGATCCTGGTGGTGGACGGGCTGGTGGGCTACACGGGTTCCCAGAACCTCATCGAGCCGGGGTACAAGCGTCCCTCCGCGCACCGGATGGGCCGGGAGTGGGTGGACCTGATGGCCCGCATCACCGGTCCCACCGTGGCCTCGCTGGACGTGGTGTTCGCCACCGACTGGTTCTCGGAGACCGGGGACACCCTCGAGGGCAAGCTGCGCGACCCCACCGAGGAGGAGCTGACCGAGGAGGACGGCTCGATCGCCCAGGTGGTGCCCTCCGGGCCGGGGTTCGCCAACGAGAACAACCTGCGCCTGTTCAACCACCTCTTCTACGCGGCCAAGCGCCGGCTGGTGGTCGTCTCGCCCTACCTGGTGCCGGACGACTCGATGCTCTACGCCCTGACGACCGCGGCGCAGAAGGGCGTGGACGTGCAGCTGTTCGTGTGCCGCAAGGCCGACCAGTTCATGGTCCACCACGCCCAGCAGTCCTACTACGACGCCCTGCTGGACGCCGGCATCCGCATCTGGCGCTACCCGGACCCGAACGTGCTGCACGCCAAGCTCTTCACCGTGGACGACGACGTGGCCGTGTTCGGGTCCTCGAACATGGACATGCGCTCGTTCTCCCTGAACATGGAGGTCTCCGTGCTGACCGTGGGCGCGGAGATGGTCCACGCGCTGTCCGAGGTGATCGAGCAGTACCGCGAGGTCTCCGAGGAGCTGACCAAGGAGCAGTGGGACGCCCGCCCGCGGGCCGAACGCTGGGTGGACAACGTCTTCCGGCTCACCTCGGCGCTGCAGTGATCCCGCGGGGGCCCGGGGCCGTCAGGCGTCCTCGGGGAAGGCGGAGCCGAGGACCCGCAGCACGCCGTGGGCCTTGGTGCGCACCTCGTCCCACTCCTGCTCCGGGTCCGAGTCCGCGGTGATGGCGCCTCCCACGCCCAGCGAGAGGCGCGCCGAGCCGTCGGCGTCCGAGAGCACCACGAGGGTGCGGATCAGCACGTTGAGGTCGGCCCCGCCGTCGTCCGCGAGGTAGCCGGCCACGCCCGAGTACGCCCCGCGGGGGCCCGCCTCCAGATCCTCGAGGATGTCCATGGTCGAGATCTTCGGCGCCCCCGTCATGGAACCCGGCGGGAACGCGGCGGCCACCGCCTCGGCGCGGGCGATCCCCGGCTCCAGCTGCGCCGTCACGGTGGAGACCATCTGGTGCACGGTGGGGTAGGACTCGATCGCGCACACCCGCTCGGTGACCAGCGTCCCGGGCACGCCCACCCGGGAGAGGTCGTTGCGCGCCAGGTCGGTGATCATGATGTTCTCGGCCCGGTCCTTGAGGGAGGCCGCCAGTTCCCGGGCCAGCTCCGCGTCCTGCTCGTCGGTGGCCCCGCGCGGCCGCGTGCCCTTGATCGGTTCGGTGACCAGGCGCCCGGTGGCCGAGAGGGCGAGGAACCGCTCCGGGCTGGTGGACAGCAGCTCGACGTCCGGACCGGCCTCCCGCGCCGCCCGCAGGTACAGCGTGAACGGAGCCCGGTTCGCCGCCACCAGGCGCCGGTAGGTGGCCCAGCCCGCGACGGCGCCACCGCCGTCCCCGGCACCGGCGGCGCCGTTCCCCGTGCAGCGCGCGGCCGTGGCCTCGAGCGCGGTCGTCAGGCACACCTCGTAGGTGTTGCCCTCCCGGATCTGCCGCTGGGCGGCGCGGACCTTGGCCAGGTACTGGGTACGGGTGTCGCGCAGGGTGAACTGGGGCGCACTGGTGGGGGAGCCGGTCGCCGGCGTCCCGGCGGCCACGGCTGACGCGACCGGGGCGGGCGGGCCGGTCACGCCAGCTGCGCCGG
>DATBUG010000332.1:0-2323 GCA_036516315.1 Citricoccus sp. | reverse complement strand
AGCGGATGGCGCCGTCAGCCGCGGCCGGCCTGGGAGCCGATCAGCCGTCCGCCGCTGTTGCGCTGCAGGGAGCACAGCACCTGGCGGTCGCCCTCGGACCAGGACCCCTCGGACGGGGTGAACATCGTGTACCCCAGGTCCGAGTCCTCGGGCGCCGCACCCGTGAAGGCCTCGAACTGTGTACGGCAGCCGGCGTCCGCGAGATCGTGCACCGGACCGGCCCCCGGCCAGGACGGCTCGGCGAGCTGGAACACGGCGTAGACCTCCAGGTCGTGGGCCACGGTGCACGGCAGCACCTGGACCGCGTAGAGGTCCGCCGTCCCGGGGCGGTCGTAGCACTGGCCCGGCGCGAGGTCGAACACGCTGGTCGGCTGCGCGGAGACGGCCGGTGTGGGCGTCGAGGTCCCGACCAGTTCCTCCGTGGGACCCGGCCCACCGCAGCCGGCGAGGACCGCGGCGAGGGCGAGCCCCGCCGTCGGGACCACCGGGGCGCGGCGCGCGCGGGCGGGGCGGGACAGGGGCATGGCTCTCACTCTACGGACCGGTGCCCGCGCCCGGCCGATTCCGGACCCTTCCCAGAGACGGCGCTGCCGCCGCCGGGCATCCCGACGGCGGCAGCGCACCTCGCGCGGTCCGGCTCAGTGCTTGCGCTGGTACTCCTCGATCCACTCGGCGGTCGCCTTCATGCCGCCGAAGGTGTAGAAGTGCAGCTTCACGTCGCCGTGCTCGGGCGTCATGGCCGCGTCCAGGGCGGAGATCAGCTTGTCCGGGCCCGCGGTGCCGAGCAGGTTGGTCAGGGAGAAGCCGTACTTCTTGGCGATGCCCGCGGAGGTCGAGACGCCGAAGCGGCTGGCGTAGGTCAGCAGGCGCTTGATGCCGGCCGGACCGGGCACACCCACACGGATCGGCAGCTGGATGCCCCGGCGGCGGACCTCCTCGATCCAGCCCACGATCGGGTCCACGTCGAAACCGAACTGAGTCAGGATCGTCCCGTTGAGGCCCTGGGCCTTGAGAGAGGCGTTCTTGCGCTCCAGGGCGTCCCAGAGCTGCTCCTCGGTGATGTCCGGGTGTCCCTCGGGGTACCCGGCGATCGAGATGTCCGTAAAGCCATGGTCCTTGAACAGTCCGGACTCGATCACGTCGAGGGACGAGGCGTAGGGGCCCATCGGCTCGGAGGGGTCGCCGCCGACGGCGAAGGCATGCGTGGTGCCGACCTGGTCGCGCAGAGCGGTCAGGAACTCGACGAGCTCGTCCTGCGAGGTCAGGCGGCGGGCGGAGATGTGCGGGACCGGGACGAAGCCCAGTTCCTTGGCGGCCGTGGAGGCCTTCACGCGCATGGACAGGTCCTCGTTGCCGAGGAAGGTGACGTTGATACGGGTGCCCTGGGGGATGGCCGGGGCGGCCTCGCGCAGGGACTCGATGTCCTTGTCCTTGCCCGTCATCTCCAGCGAGGGCTCGGTCATGACGGTTTGGCGGCTGGTGGCGGGAGTGGCGTTCATCAGGATCCTCGGGGGTCAGGGTGGGGCCCGGGGCGGGCCCGGCCGGTGGTCTCGATCACACTGTCGGGAACGACCCTAATATAACTATGACGATAGGTATAGGGGTGAATTCCCCCTGCGTCGGGGTGCCTACCCGGCCCCCGCGATGCCCCGGTCCGCGTAGGGCGCCGTCCAGCGCCGGCGCAGGGACGTCAGCCGGAAGGCGAAGACGGCCAGCATGACGAGGCCGGCCGTCCACCAGTCGAACCAGCCCAGCCACCACAACAGGGAGGACAGCCCCGCGCCGAACAGGGCGGGCACCGCATAGAGGCCGCGCGGGTTGAAGATCTCCGGCACCTCGTTGGCCGTCACGTCCCGCAGCAGGCCACCGACCACGGCGGTGGTCATGCCCAGCACGATCGCCATGACCGGGGTGATGCCCGCCGCCAGGGCGGTCCGGGTGCCGGTGACGCAGAATAGGGCGAGCCCGGCGGCGTCGAACACCAACAGGGTGCGGCGCAGGCGGTCCTGCCGGATGAGGCGGAGGTAGACCAGGCTCGCGGCCAGGAACGGGGGCACCAGGTACAGGGGGTTGGCGAAGGCGTTCGGCACGTCCTCGTTGATGATGAGGTCCCGTACCACGCCGCCGCCCAGCCCGGCGAAGAACGCCAGGAACAGCGAGCCGATGATGTCGAAGTGCCGCCGGGCGGCCAGCAGGGACCCGGACACGGCGAAGAAGAACACCCCGAGCAGGTCCAGGACTAACAGCAGGGCCGGGAGTGCGGACTCCACCTGTTCGACGACCGGGTCGATCTCCTCGGAGGGGGCCGACGCCCCCAGGGACG
>DATBUG010000331.1:0-2997 GCA_036516315.1 Citricoccus sp. | reverse complement strand
CGGTGTCACGGACCTCGGGGACGGCTGGGCCGTGACCTTCAAGATCGAGTCCCACAACTCGCCCTCCTACGTGGAGCCCTACCAGGGCGCGGCCACCGGCATCGGCGGCATCGTCCGGGACATCATCTCCATGGGCGCCCGCCCCGTGGCCGTGATGGACCCGCTGCGGTTCGGCGCGGTCGACCACCCGGACACCGCGCGCGTGATGCACGGTGCCGTGGCCGGGATCGGCGGGTACGGCAACTCCCTGGGCCTGCCGAACATCGGCGGCGAGATGGTCTTCGACGCCACTTACCAGGGCAACCCCCTGGTCAACGCGCTGGCCGTGGGCGTGCTGCGCCACGAGGACCTGCGCCTGGCCAACGCCTCCGGCGTGGGCAACAAGGTGGTGCTGTTCGGCGCG
The DNA here is from genome assembly GCA_036516315.1 of Citricoccus sp. Lineage (GTDB taxonomy): Bacteria > Actinomycetota > Actinomycetes > Actinomycetales > Micrococcaceae > Citricoccus. The sequence goes on along the minus strand of DATBUG010000331.1, from coordinate 2,594 downwards.
CGCACCGGCGGCGACGGCATCGGCGGGGCCTCCGTGCTGGCCTCCGAGTCCTTCGACGACTCCAAGCCCTCCAAGCGCCCGGCCGTCCAGGTGGGTGACCCGTTCGCGGAGAAGGTGCTCATCGAGTGCTGCCTCGAGCTGTTCAAGAACTCCCTCGTGGAGGGCATCCAGGACCTCGGCGCCGCCGGCATCTCCTGCGCCACCTCCGAGCTGGCCTCCAACGGCGAGGGCGGCATGAACGTGGAACTGACCAACGTGCTGCTGCGCGACCCCACCCTGACCCCGGGCGAGATCCTCATGTCCGAGTCCCAGGAGCGCATGATGGCGGTGGTCTCCCCGGAGAACGTCGAGGCGTTCGAGGCGGTCATGGCCCGCTGGGACGTGGAGTACTCGTGGCTGGGCGAGGTCACCGATGACAACCGCCTGACCATCACCTGGGACGGCGAGGTGATCGTCGACGTCGACCCCCGCACCGTGGCCCACGACGGCCCGGTCTACGAGCGCCCCTACCACCGCCCGTCCTTCCAGGACGAGCTGGTGGCGGACACCTTCCGCTCCGCCGTGGACGCCGGCCGGGTGCCCGCCCTGCCGGCCTCCGGCGACGAGCTGCGCGCCGCGGTGCTGGAGCTGATGGCCTCCCCGAACCTGGCGGACAAGTCCTGGGTGACCCGCCAGTACGACGACTTCGTCCAGGGCAACACCGCGATGGCCGCCCCGGACGACGCCGGCGTGGTGCGCGTGGATGAGCGGACCGGGATGGGCGTGGCGGTCTCCACCGACTGCAACAACCGGTACACCTACCTGGACCCCTACGCCGGTGCCCAGCTGGCCCTGGCGGAGTCCTACCGGAACGTGGCCACCGCCGGCGCCGTGCCGAAGGCCGTCTCGGACTGCCTGAACTTCGGTTCCCCCGAGGACCCCGAGGTGATGTGGCAGTTCGCCGAGTCCGTGCGCGGGCTGGCGGACGCCTGCCAGGAGCTGGGCGTGCCCGTCACGGGTGGCAACGTCTCGCTGTACAACCAGACCGGCTCGACCGCCATCCACCCCACCCCGGTGGTGGCCACGCTCGGCCAGTTCGACGACGTCTCCCGCCGCACCCCGTCCGGCTTCCACCGGGATGCGGACGGCCAGGCGGTGTACCTGATGGGCATCACCCGGGACGAGTTGGACGGTTCCGAGTTCGCCCGGCTGCGCGGCCACCTCGGCGGCGTGCCCCCGCAGGTGGACCTTGCCGCCGAGAAGCTGCTCGGCGAGCTGCTGATCAACGCCTCGCGGGACGGGATGATCGACGCCGCCCACGACCTGTCCGAGGGCGGGCTGGCCGCGGCGCTGGCCGAGATGGTGCTGCGCTTCGGCGTCGGCACCCGGGTGTCCCTGGACGAGGTGATGGAGCGGGACGGCGTGGACGCGTTCACGGCGCTGTTCTCCGAGTCCCAGGCCCGGGCCCTCGTGGCCGTGCCTCGCACCGAGGAGGTCCGGTTCAAGGACATGACCACGGCCCGCCGCTTCCCGGTGGCCCGGATCGGCGTGGTGGACGCCGCCGGCGAGTCCCTCGAGGTGCAGGACCAGTTCGTGCTGCCGATCCAGGAGCTGCGTGAGCGCTGGGAGGCCACGCTGCCGCAGCACTTCGGCTGACGGGCGGGCACCCGTCGGCACGCGCCTCAACAGGCCCCGTCGAGAATGGTGGATCCTGTCCCTCCGAGCGGCCGCCGGAGGGACAGGATCCACCATTTGAGCCCCGGACGGCTCGCCGGGGACCGGAACCTCAGTAGTCGGTGCGCTCGGCGTTGGCCCGCCAGGCGTCGAACGGCGCGGTGGCCCTCTCCGTCGCATGATGCTCGAGGTGCATGAGCGAGCCGCCACCCGGGGCCGTGAAGTAGTCGTAGAAGGCCGCGTCGTCGAAGCCGGCGGCCGCGGCGTCGTGCCGGTCGGCGGCGTAGACCACGCGGCCCACGCGAGCCCAGAGCGCCGCGCCCAGGCACATCGGGCACGGCTCGCAACTGGCGTAGACCACGGCCCCCTCGAGGTCGAAGGTCTCCAGGCCCGCGCAGGCGGCGCGGATGGCCGTCACCTCGGCGTGGGCCGTGGGGTCGTGGAGGGCGGTGACCCGGTTCGTCCCCTCGAAGGCGCGGCCGTCCGCGGTCACCACCACCGCGCCGAAGGGCCCGCCGTCCGTGGCGGCGTTCCCGGTGGCGAGGTCGATGGCGCGGGCCAGGTACCGCTCCTCCGCGGACCGGCCGGGCGGGGCGATCGGTTCCACGCGGGACACCGTGTCCACGGGCAGCGGCCCGCCGTAGACGTGCGGGAACCGCTCGGAGCCCGGGTCCACGGGATTGCCCGGTTCCATCACGATGCTCAGCCCGGCCGATGCCAGGGCCGCCTCGTCCAGGGTCAGCAGCACCAGTGGGTCCGTCACGTCACCGAAGACGTACTCGAGCACCCTGTCGACCTGCTCCCTGCCCGCGCTGGCGTGCAGGAACCCGACCTCGTCGATCGAGGCGCCCCGGGTGGACCGGTCATAACTGCCGGTGCGCTGGGCCTGGCGCCAATCCGCCGCGAAGGCGATGTGCTGGATCGTCATGGGCAACAGTGTG
>DATBUG010000330.1:0-2432 GCA_036516315.1 Citricoccus sp. | reverse complement strand
GGGGCTGTGGAACACGATCTTCGTCTGGGGCGGGTACCTGCTCGGCGACAACTGGCACCTGGTCTCCGACTACGCGGACATCTTCTCCAACATCGTGCTCGGCGCCGTGCTGGTCCTCCTGGCGTGGTGGGTCATCGCCCGCATCCTCCGCAACCGCCGCCGTGCGAAGGACCCGCACTACCGGGCCCCCTCCGCCGAGGAGGCCGCTGCCCGCATGGACGAACTGCTCGGCGACTCGGCCCGCCGCCGCTGACCCACCCGCGCCCGCGCTCGCACTGAGCACTCACGCGCGAACCCGCACCGCGCCCGCACCCGCGCCCGCACCCGCGCCCGCGCTTTGGGGGCAGGGTTCACCAGTCCTCACGCCGTGGACTGGAGAACCCTGCCCCCAAAGCGTTCTGGGTGTTCTGGGTGTTCTGGGTGTTCTGGGTGTTCTAGGTGTTCTGGGCGGTCGGGGACAGCGGTAGTCGGGGACGACTCAGCGGTAGGAGGGGCCGGCCGGGACGTAGCGCGGCAGCGAGCGCGCCTGGCCGGAGTCCACGATCCGCTTGCCCAGGGGGAACAGCGAGACGGGGATCATCTTCAGGTTGGCGATGCCCAGCGGGATGCCGATGATGGACACGAACATGGGGATGGCGGTCAGCACGTGCCCGATCGCGATCCATAACCCGGCCACGAGGAACCAGATCACGTTGCCCAGCCCGCTCCACACTCCCCCGCCGGGCCGGTCCTCCACGACGACCCGGCCGAAGGGCCACAGCGCGTAACCGGCGATCCGGAACGAGGCGATACCGAACGGGATGGTGACCACGAGCAGGCAGCACACGATGCCCGCGAGCACGTAGCCCAGGGCCAGCCACAACCCGCCGAAGAGCAACCAGATCACGTTCAGGGCGAGGTTCAGGACGTTGTTCATGCTTCCATCGTCCCAGCGGGCGGCTACGCTGGCGAGTGCTGAGTCCACCGAAACCGCGGAGAACCACATGTCAGAGCCCAGTTCGCGGCGGTCCCCGGGCCGCGGCATGACCCTCGGCCTCGCGGCTGCCCTGCTGCTGTCCACCACCGCGTGCCTCGGCCCCGCACGGCCCTCGCCCGAGGACTCCGCCGCCGCCCTGGCCACGGGGATCGAGACCGGGGAGTTCTCCGTGCCGCTGACCGAGGCGGGCCGTGAGGTCCCCGCGGCCGTCGAGGAGGCGCTCCCGGAGGGATTGCGCCCGGAGGATGCCGAGGTCACCGTGACGACGGAGTCCGTCACCGTCCACGAGGACGACCCCGCCCGCGCCACGGCCCGGTACACCGTCCGCCGAGACCTGTCCGCCCTGGGCCTCGACGGCCAGGAGTGGTCCTACGGCACGGACGCCGAACTGGTCTGGTCCGAGGAGGCCGGTCAGTGGCGCGCAGACCTGCGGCCCGACGACCTCGTGGCCGGCCTGGAGCCCGGCGGCAGCGTCACGGCCCGCCGCGAGCCCGCCGAGCGCGGGAGCATCCTCGACGGCTCCGGCACCGAGCTGATGATGGAGCGCAAGGTCGCCCGGGTGGGCCTGGACAAGTCCCGTCTCGAGGCAGACGGAGCCGAAGGGGCCGAGGATGTCGCCGACGCCGCCCGCCGGGTGGCCGCGGTGGCCGAGGTGGACGAGGACGCCTTCGTGGCGCGCGCCGAGGCCGCCGGGGACAAGGCCTTCGTCGAGGCCATCACGCTGCGCGTGGACGGGGCCACCTACGTGCCCGTGGACGAGCTGGCCCGGATCCCGGGCGGGCGGGTCCTGGAGGACACCGCGGTCCTGGCACCCAGCCGCACCTTCGCCCGGGAGGTGCTCGGCACCTACGGCGAGCCCTCGGCCGAGCAGGTCGAGGACTCCGCCGGCGAGTTGCAGGCCGGTGTCGCCACCGGGCTCTCCGGGCTGCAGGCCGACTGGGAGGACCGCCTGGCGGGCACCCCGGGGGTGACCATCACCCTCAAGAACCCGGACACCGGCGGCACCAGCGCCGCCGACACAGACGCAGAGACAGACGAGACGGACGACGCCGGCACGCAGGGCACCCGGGACCGCGTCGCCTTCGAGTCGGACCCGGTCCCGGGCCAGGACCTGACCGCCACGCTGGACCGGAAGGTGCAGGCCGAGGCGGAGGAGGTCGTCGCGGCCTCCGAGGTGCCGGCCGGGCTGGTGGCCCTCCGCCCCTCGGACGGGCACGTGCTGGCCGCGGCCTCCGCGCCGGAGGGCTGGCCGGTGGCCACCGCCGGCTCCTACGCGCCGGGGTCCACCTTCAAGGTCGTCACCACCCTGGCCCTGCTGCGGGACGGCCTCGATCCCCAGGAGACGGTGCAGTGCCCGGACACCCTCACCGTGGGCGGCATGGCGGTGGGCAACTATGACGGCTACCCGGAGTCCTCCGTCGGCTCCATCCCGTTCTCCGAGGCCTTCGCCGAGTCC
>DATBUG010000329.1:0-1599 GCA_036516315.1 Citricoccus sp. | reverse complement strand
GCCGGTCCACGGTGGCACCGGTGGAGAACTGGGCTGCCCCCAGGTGCTCGACGTAGTACCCGCGCCGTACCTGGCCGGCCTCCTCCATCCGCGTCAGCAGGCGGTACTGGGTGGCGAACCCGCCGGGGACCTCCTCGGCCGTGACCGAGCCGCGGGTGATGACGCCGTAGCGGTCCAGCAGGTACTCGGCGGCCGAGTGCGCGCGCAGGGTCGGATCGGTGGCCGGCGCCGGCAGCAGGGACCACCGACCGGCCGCACGGGCGGCGCCGTAGGGGTTCGCCGGGTCCGTGGCCGCCAAGGCGAGCGCCGGCGGCCCGGGGTCGGGACGGGCCGGCCGCCCCGGGGGTGTCCAGGAGGCGACGGCCGGGGCGGACCAGGCCTCCGCGGACGCCCCCGTCCCCGGGACCGCAGTCAGAGCGGTAACGTGCGCGGCCCCGGGTGAGGACTCGTCCACGTCCTGGCGCGCGAAGCCACGCAGCCGGTCCACGGTGGCACCGGTGGAGAACTGGGCTGCCCCCAGGTGCTCGACGTAGTACCCGCGCCGCACCTGGCCGGCCTCCTCCATCCGCGTCAGCAGGCGGTACTGGGTGGCGAATCCGCCGGGGACCTCCTCGGCCGTGACCGAACCGCGGGTGATGACACCGTAGCGGTCCAGCAAGTACTCGGCGGCCGAGTGCGCCCGCAGGGTGGGGTCGGTCGCCGGCTCCGGCAGCAGGGACCACCGACCGGCCGCACGGGCGGCGCCGGTGGGACCGAGCTCCGCGGGCAGCCCGGCCCCGGCATGTGCGGCGGGCCCGGCACCGTCCACGGTCAGGGCGGCGTCCAGGGACCCGGTGGCCTCCTCCAGGCGCCGCAGCCGGGACAACCGGGCCCCGCGTCCGGGACGGGCCGGCCGGGCCCGCGGCGTGCGGGCACGGGACTTGTGCGCGGTGCGGCCCTGGCCGAGCAGCCCCCGGACCGGGGCGAGGGTGTCGTTGCCGACGCGGCCGGCCCAGACCAGGTCCCAGAGGGCGGCGAGCACGTCACCGTTCGCCGGACGGTCCTCCTCGCCGGCCCAGTCCTCACGGACCCGGCCGGTGAGCGGGCCGAAGAACCACGCGCCACCACCCTCGAGGACCGCCTCCACGGCCCGGTGCACGGGCCCGGACTCGAAGTCCTCGGCCCGCGTCAGGCTCAGGTCTACGGAGTCGACGTGGTGGAAGGCGATCCAGCCGTCGTTGCCGGCGGCCGCCGCGGTCCCGGACCAGAGGAACTCGCCGGTGGCCAGCAGCTCGTCGAGCTGGGCGGGGGCGTAGTCACGCACGCGGGCCGGCAGCACGTGGGACTCCCAGGCGCTGGCCGGGATCGGGACCCCGGAGAGCTGGTCCAGGACGGTGGCCACCCCGTCCGTACCGCGCAGCGTGGCCGGGGAACCGCCCCCGGGCGCGGGGTCCAGGTGCTGCCAGTCCGCTAGGAAGCGGGCGTAGGCGGACTGTTCGACTGGCTCCACCTCGGCCCGCAACGCCGCCAGTGAGCGGCGGCGGATCCGCCGCAGGACCTCGACCTCACACCACTCGGCGTCCAGCGGGCCCGGCTGGCCGGAGCCACCGGGCCGGTACC
>DATBUG010000328.1:0-1588 GCA_036516315.1 Citricoccus sp. | reverse complement strand
GGCAGCACGATGGGATCCGCGGTGACCCCGAACAGGCAGTCCGCCAGCCGGGCGATGTCCAGGCTCAGGCCCGTGAAGGACATCGCGGGGTGGATGGCCAGCGGGATGGCCCCGGCCGCGCGCACCGGGTCCAGCACGGACACCCCGTGCCGGCCGGAGGTGTGCACCACCAGGTGGCCGGTCTGGAAGTGACCGGCCTCGGCCAGGCCGGAGACCAGGCCCGGCAGGACGTCGTCCGGCACGGCGAACAGGACCAGCTCGGAGCGCCGCAGGATCTCCGGGATCTCGAGCACCGGCACCTGGGGCAGCAGCGCGTCCGCCCGGGTCCGGGAGGCCTCCGAGACGGCGTGCACGCCGGTGACGGCGTGCCCGGCGTTGCGCAGGGCCGCACCCAGCACGGCACCGACCTTCCCGGCGCCGATGATCCCGATGCCGAGCCGGCCGGGCCTCCGGGTGGGGTCAGGACTCGGCATGCTGGTCCTCCCGAAGGGGCGTGCCGGTCGGGGGCACCTCACCCGTGGCCGGGCCGGGGCCGGCCAGTTCGGCCACCGCCTCCCGGGTGCGCTGGTCAAAGCGGGCCAGGTCCTCCGGGCGCATCCACTCGTCCCGGTCCCGCAGCCGGCGGGCCTGGGCGGCGATCTCGCGCTCGGTGGCGAACAGCTCCATGGCGACGTCCACGTCCAGGTGCTCCAGGGACGGGGCGACGGGGCCGGGCGGGATGTGGAAGACCACGTTCGCGGCGCCGCGCCAGCGGTCCACCGGGCCCTGCTGCAGCTGCAGGGACTGGATCCGCTCGTGCGGCAGCAGGACCAGCGCACGGTTCAGCCGTCCGGAGCGGATCATCAGCAGCGAGCGCGTCGAGCGGAACCCGTGCCGGCGCCACACGAGGGGGGCGAACCAGCGCATCCGGTCGGTGACGGTGACGAAGCCGTGCTCGTCGCCGCTGCCGGCCACGGCCGCCCGCACCAGGTCCCGGGCCTCCTGGGCCGAGCCGACCCCCGGGTCGGGGGTCGTGACCGTGAGGACCCGCAGCACGTCGTCGAAGGTCCCCACCGGCAGCAGCCGTGACTTCCCGGCGGTCCCGTCGAGGGATTCCCCGTAGCCGGCCACGGTCACGGCCATCCTGTACCAGCCGAACAGCCGCCACAGCAGTGGCTGGCTGACCTTCACGGCCTGCACCCGGCCCGAGGGCACGGTCTGCGAGGTGGTGTCCAGCAGGCCGTAGCGCAACCGCAGGCCCTCCGGGATCGCGGCGACGGTGAAGTTCCAGCCACCGTTGACCGCCGACCACAGGCTGCTGCCGAGGCCGAACACGAGGCCGATCAGCACCGGCACGCTCGCCCCGGAGCGCAATTCGTCGAGGATGTCCCGGGCAAGCTCGTCGGACACCAACCACGGCACCACCAGCAGGGCGATGCCGTAGAGACCGGCGAGGACCAGCACGGTGGTGATGACCCCGGACCCGGTCAGGGCGGCGCCGATCAACCGGCCGGGAGGCACCCGGAGCATCACCTGCTCGGTCTCCTCCTCGTAGTCGTAGCCGATGCCGGCTGCCGCGGGACGGGCGGTGGCCGGGCCCGCGGGAGCC
>DATBUG010000327.1:0-2635 GCA_036516315.1 Citricoccus sp. | reverse complement strand
GTTCGCGCGGTTCATGGGCACGCCCCAGTTCCTGCTGGCCATGACGATCTTCTGCGCGATCTGGCTGACGTGGAACACCTTCGCCCCGGAGGTCTGGCGCTTCGACTCCGCCGCGCTGGGCTTCACCGCGTTGACCCTCGTGCTGTCCCTGCAGGCCTCCTACGCCGCTCCCCTGCTGCTGCTGGCCCAGAACCGGCAGGACGACCGGGACAAGGTGGCCCTGCGGGAGGACCGGGCCCGGGCCGAGCGCAACCTGGCGGACACCGAGTACCTGACGCGTGAACTGGCCGGTCTGCGGATCGCCCTGCAGGACGTGGCCACCCGCGACTTCGTGCGCTCGGAGATGCGGGACGCGGTCGCCGAGATCACCCAGGACCTCAAGCAGGAGCTGCGCGAACAGGTCCGCGCCGAGTTGCTCGAGGAACTGGGCCACGCGCCTGCCCCCGAGCCGCGGCCGGCGGTGCCCGGCGGGGTGCACCGGAAGAAGAAAAAGAAGAAGAACCGGCCCAGCCGCGAGGCCCGGGAACGCATCGAGGGCGGCGAGGACGGCACGCAGGGCACGACCCTGGCCGAGCTCGCCGCCGAACAGGCCGGTGAGGGCCCCAGCGACCAGTCACACGACCAGGCACACGACCAGTCACACGACCAGGCACACGAGCAGGCACACCATCAGTCACGCGAGCAGGCGCGCGACCGGACACACGACCAGACGAACGAGGACCACGGCACCGTATGACGGACACCCCCGAACTGACCACACCCCTGGAGCAGGCGGCCTGGGAGCGACTGGGCACCGTCCTGGACCCTGAACTGCGCCGGCCGGTGACCGAGCTGGGCATGGTCGCCTCCATCACCGAGGGAGGCACGGGACGCGACCTGGACCCGTCGGCCACGAGCCCCCAGGCCGGCGACCCCGGGCACCTGACCATCGGCATCCGCCTGACGATCGCGGGCTGCCCGCTGCGGGAGACCATCACCGGGGACGTCGAACGCGCCCTGGACGGCCTGCCCGGGTGCACCGGCGCGGAGGTCGTCATGACCGTGATGACCCCGGAACAGCGGGCGGCGCTGAAGGAGCGGCTCACGGCCGGGCGGCCGGCCAATCCCTTCGGCGAGTCCACCCTGACCCGGGTCTACGCGGTGGCCTCTGGCAAGGGCGGGGTGGGCAAGTCCACCGTCACGGCCAACCTCGCCAGCGCCCTGGCCGCCCGGGGGCTGGCCGTCGGCCTGGTGGACGCGGACATCCACGGCTTCTCCATCCCGGGGCTGCTGGGTACGCGGGACCGGCCGACCCGCGTGGACGAGATGATCCTGCCCCCGGTCGCCCACGGGGTGAAGGTCATCTCCATCGGCATGTTCCTGGACGCCGACCGCCCGGTGGCCTGGCGCGGTCCCATGCTGCACCGGGCCCTCGAGCAGTTCGTCACCGACGTCTTCTGGGGCGACCTCGACGTCCTGCTCGTGGACCTGCCCCCGGGCACCGGGGACATTGCGATCTCGGCCGCCCAGCTGATGCCCACCTCCGAGCTGCTCGTGGTCACGACCCCGCAGCAGGCGGCCGCCCAGGTGGCGGCGCGCTCCGGTGAGCTGTCCGAGCAGACGGGACAGCGGGTGGCCGGCGTGGTGGAGAACATGGCCGCGATGACCCTGCCGGACGGCACGGTCCTGGACCTGTTCGGCAGCGGCGGCGGCCAGGTGGTCGCGGACCGGCTCACGCACACGCTGGGCCAGCCGGTGCCGTTGCTGGGCTCGGTGCCCCTGGACCCGGTGCTGCGCCAGGACGGCGACGGCGGCACCCCCGTGGTGCTGGCCCACCCCGAGGCGCCGGCGGGCCGGGAGCTGCGGACCATCGCCGAGGCCCTGGCGGTCCGCCCGCGTGGACTCTCCGGGCGCAAGCTGCCCGTCAGTCCCCGCGACTGACCCGGCTCGCCGGCCGGCTCAGGTCGCCTCGGGGTCGAACGGTGCCGGCGCCGCCGCGCGCTCGGCGGCGTCCGAGGCGTCCGCGTCCTGCGTTCCAGCGCCCTGCGGTCCAGCGTCCTGCGGTCCAGCGTTCGGGGAGACCCGGGCGAGGGTGGCGGTGTCCCGCGAACCGGCTCCCTGCGGCCCGTCCTGGGCTTCCGCCTCCGCGTCGACCGCGTCTGTCGCGTCGGTTGCCGGCCCACCGTCCGCGGTGGCGGACCCGGTTGCCGCGCCGAGCGCCGGCGTCGTGGTGCGGCGGCCGGAGGACCCGAAGAACAGGGCGCGCGGATCCATCTCCTTGAGGTCCTCGCGCAAGGCGTCACGCTCGGAGCGGACCGCGGCGAGGTCGTTGCGCACGGCGTCGCGGGCACCGGACGGCCTGCGGGCCGGGGCCTGACCCGTGCCGGAGCCGCCGGATCCAGAGGCGCCGGCTCCAGAGGCGCCGCTTCCGGAGGCGTCGACGGGTTCGGAGAGCGCCTCCCGGATGATGCGGCGGGGATCGTACTGGCGTGGGTCATACCGGCGCCAGTCGATTTCGTCGAAGTCGGTCCCGGTCTCGTCCTTGAACTGTTCCTTGGCCCCCTCGGCCATCCGGCGCAGGGTGCGGATCCATTCGGTGAGCTTGCGGGTGTATTCGGGCAGTTTCTCCGGCCCGAGCACCAGCACGGCCAGGATG
>DATBUG010000326.1:0-2083 GCA_036516315.1 Citricoccus sp. | reverse complement strand
GGCCCCAGTGCCGGACCGCGACCCCGCCCCGGCCGCCCCGGCACCCCAGCCGCCCCGTCCGGCGGCACCACCGGCGTCCGCTCCGGCCTCTGCCCCGGACGTTCCGCGGGAGCCGGTGCCGGTGGCCTCCGGGCAGTCGTCCGGTTACCGGGAGGACCGCGTGGTCCTCGTGGGCGGGGCCCAGGGCGCCGGAGACCCGGATGAGGAGTTCGGGTCCACGCAACTGCGCACCGCGCCGCCCGAACCCGCGGCCGTGAAGCTGCGCTTCGACGACGGGCAGAGCCACGAGATCACCGGCTCCGCCCTGGTGGGCCGCAACCCCGCGGCCGCCGCCGGCGAGTCGGTGGACGTGCTCATCCCCTTCGCGGACATGGGCCGCTCCGTGTCCAAGACCCACCTGCACCTGACGGTGGACTCCACCGGGGTCTGGGTGACGGACCGCAACTCGACGAACGGCTCCGGCCTCACTCCGCGCGGTGGCGAACGGCAGCGCCTCGCACCGGGCCGGCCGGTGCTCGCACCGGTCGGTTCCACCGTCCACTTCGGCGACCGTTCGTTCACGGTGTCCGCTGCATGACCCTGGAGACGACGATCGACTCACCCGGCAGGCCCTTCCGGCTCAACTACGGCTTCGGTTCCCACCGCGGGCTGCGCCGACAACTCAACGAGGACTCCCTGGTGGTCACCGGCAACCTGTTCGCGGTGGCGGACGGGATGGGCGGGCACGAGGCCGGCGAGGTGGCCAGCCGCATCTGCGTGGAGACGCTCGCCGCGGGGGTCAAGCGCGTCCGGGACGACCTGACGGCCGAGCAGCTGCAACAGCTCATGGTCGCCGCGGACGACGCGATCCGGCAGGTGGCCGAGTCCCGGGCCGGGACCACGCTGGCGGGGGTCGCGATCGTGCGGGAGCGGGAGGGCCTGTACTGGATGGTCTTCAACGTCGGCGACTCCCGCGTGTACCGGCTCACCGACGGCACGTTCAGCCAGGTCACCGTGGACCACTCCGAGGTGCAGGAACTGGTGGACGGTGGTTACCTGAGCCCGCAGGAGGCCCGGCACCACCCCCGGCGGCATGTGATCACCCGCGCCCTGGGGACCGGAGAGGCCTCGGAGGCCGACTTCTGGATGCTCCCCGTGCACGACGGCGACCGGCTGATGATCTGCTCGGACGGCCTCACCTCCGAGGTGGAGGACGACCAGATCCTGCAGGAGCTCTCGACCCGGCACGCCCCCCAGGACGCCGTCGACGCCCTGATCGGCCGGGCCCTGCACGGCGGTGGCAAGGACAACATCACGGTCATCGTCGTCGACGTGGAGGATACTGAAGCGGAGGGGGATCGGGTCATCACCTCGCCGCGGCGTGAGGCCGACGACCAGCAGACCACGCGTCCCCGGCTCGAGGAGGGCCGGGAACAGGACCGGGAGGGGGAGCACGCATGACGTCGACCGCGATGGTGCGCTACAGCGCCGGGCCATGGCTCGGGCTCGTGCGGGGCCGCTGCCTCGTGGCCCTGCCCCCCGACGCCAGTGAGGAGACGGCGGCCGTGCTCTGGGACCTGCTCGCGGACGGCCCCGGGGTGGAACAGCTCCTGGCCACCATCCTGTCCGGACGTCTGGACCTGACCGGGATGCCCTCGTTCGCCATCGTGTCCTTCCCGGACGGGGACGTCCATGCCATCCTCCGGGGGGACGTGCACCTGCGCACGACGGGCCGCGACCACACGGAGACCACCCTGAGCGGGACGGGGGTCTCGACCTGGAACGAACGGACCGTGCCCGGGGTGGACGCCTTCGAACTGCTGGTGGACGACGCGGTGGCGAACGTGGAGAACCTGCCCCTCGAGGCCGGGGCCGTCCGCCTGGCCGCCCTCTCTGCCGACCTCGCCCCCGCTCCGGGTCGCGAACCCTGCCCGGAGGTTCAGGCGGCCGGTGGTCGCGCCCCGGTCGCGTCCGCCGAGCCGGACGAGCCTGTCGGACGCGTCGTGCCAGGTGAGACCGTCGCGCCTGTCGTACCTGACGAGAGTGTGGTGCCCTCGCCGCCCGATGCGCCCCCCGCCCCGGTGGCCGACGCCGCCGGCGGGAT
>DATBUG010000325.1:0-17376 GCA_036516315.1 Citricoccus sp. | reverse complement strand
GTCCACGAACTGGATGCGGATGGTGCCGTCCTCGGGGATGACCACGGACTTCTCGTTGTGGAAGAAGGCGTCGGAGTCCATCGTGGCCACGTTGGTCCGGGAGTCGGCGGACCAGGCGCCCATGGAGTGGGGGTGCTTCTTCGCGAAGTTCTTCACGGACAGCGGGGCCCGGCGGTCCGAGTTGCCCTCGCGCAGCACCGGGTTCACGGCGGAGCCCTTGACCTTGTCGTAGCGGGCGCGGACGTCCTTCTCCTCGGCGGTCCGCGGCTCGTCCGGGTAGTCCGGCAGCGCGTAGCCGTGGGACTGCAGCTCGGCCACGGCGGCCTTCAACTGCGGCACGGAGGCGGAGATGTTCGGCAGCTTGATGACGTTGGCGTCATCGGTCTTGACCAGTTCACCCAGCTCGGCGAGGGCGTCGTTGACGCGCTGGTCCTCGGGGAGCACGTCGTTGAACGCGGCCAGGATGCGCCCCGCCAACGAGATGTCCCGGGTCTCCATCTCCACGCCGGCGGTCGAGGCGAAGGCCTGGACCAGCGGCAGGAGCGAACCCGTGGCCAGCATGGGGGCCTCGTCGGTGTGGGTGTAGATGATCTTCGACATGAAGCGTCGCTCTCCTCACAGGGCGCAACCGGGTGACGGCCTCGCCGGGTCGGGGTGATGGGTCAATCCGGCCCTAATCTACCGGAGGCAGGCCGGTATGCCGCGCCGATGACCGCCGTTCCGCTCCGCGGCCGGAGCCCCTGGCCGGGACTCCGGCCCCGGGCCCCGGCGTGCGGACGGCACCGGCGGGGACCGGTCTCAGCCGTGGAAGAAGTGCCGGGCGCCGGTGAAGTACATGGTGATCCCCGCGGTCTCGGCGGCGGCGATCACCTCGTCGTCGCGGATGGATCCCCCGGGCTGCACGACGGCGCGGACGCCGGCGTCGACGAGGATCTGCAGCCCGTCCGCGAACGGGAAGAACGCGTCAGAGGCGGCCACGGCACCGCGGGCGCGCTCAGGGGCGCCGGCGCCCGAGACGTTCTCCGCACCGCCCGCCGTCGTGATCTCGGCGGCGGAGCCCACCTCCTGGGCGCCGGTGGACGCGGAGCCCAGGGTGTTGGCCCGTTCGACGGCGAGCCGGCAGGAGTCCAGCCGGTTCACCTGCCCCATGCCGACGCCGACGGTGGCCCCGCCGGAGGCCAGCAGCACCGCGTTGGACTTGGCGGCCCGCACGGCCCGCCAGGCGAAGACGAGGTCGGCGAGGGTCTGGTCGTCCGCGGCGGGGCCCGCCGCCAGGGTCCAGGTGGCGGGATCGTCCCCGGCGGCGTCGATCGCGTCCCGGGCCTGCAGCAGCATGCCGCCGGAGACCTGCTTGTACTCCACCGTGTCCCGGGCGTAGCCCTCGGGCAGGCGCAGCAGGCGCAGGTTCTTCTTGGCGGAGAGGATGCGCACGGCCTCCTCGGAGAAGGACGGTGCGATGACCACCTCGGTGAAGATGTCCTTGACGGTGTTCGCCATCCCGGCGGTCACCTCGCGGTTGGCCGCGATCACCCCGCCGAAGGCGGACACCGGGTCGCAGGCATGGGCCTTGCGGTGCGCCTCGGCGATCGGGTCCGCGTCAGCGCCGGCGCCGGCCGGCTCGGGGGCGACGGCCACGCCGCAAGGGTTGGCGTGCTTGACGATGGCCACGGCCGGCTGGTCGAAGTCGTAGGCGGCGCGCAAGGCGGCGTCGGCGTCGGCGTAGTTGTTGTAGCTCATCGGCTTGCCGTGGAGCAGCTCGGCCTGGGCGATGCCGGGGGTCGCGCCGTCCTCCACGTACAGGGCCGCCTTCTGGTGCGGGTTCTCGCCGTAGCGCAGGGTCTCGGCGCGCTGCAGGGTCACCCCGGCGTAGGGCGGGAAGACCGGCGCGGACGGGGCCAGGGCCGCGCCGCCGTCCGTGGCCCCACTCTCCCCGTCTGCCTCGAACTGCGCCGCGGTCCACGCGGCCACGGCGTTGTCATAGGACGCGGTGTGCGCGAAGGCCAGGGCCGCGAGCCGCCGGCGGGTCTTGAGGTCGAAGCCCCCGGACCGGGCCGCGGAGACCACGTCACCGTAGGCGGCCGGATCCACCACGACGGCCACCGAGGGGTGGTTCTTGGCGGCCGCGCGCACCATGGAGGGGCCGCCGATGTCGATCTGCTCGACGACCTCGTCCTGGTCGGCCCCGGAGCGCACGGTCTCGACGAAGGGGTAGAGGTTCACGATCACCAGGTCGAACGGTTCCACGTGCAGCTGCTCGAGCTGCGCAACGTGGTCCTCGCGCCGGCGGTCGGCGAGGATCCCGGCGTGCACCAGGGGATGCAGCGTCTTCACCCGACCGTCCAGGCACTCCTGGAAGCCGGTGACCTCGGAGACCTCGGTCACCGGCACGCCCGCGGCGGCGATGCGCCCGGCGGTGGAGCCGGTGGACACGATCTGGACCCCGGCGGCATGCAGCCCCGTGGCCAGCTCCTCCAGCCCGGTCTTGTCGTAGACGGAGATGAGGGCCCGCTTCAGCGGGACCCGGTCGAGCTGGATGGTCACGGTGGTGCTCCTGGGGCTTCGGTCTGGTACGCCGGGATGTGCAGGGTGGGTGCCGGCCGTGCCGGACGCCGCATCCAGTGTAGGTCGGCGCTCCCGGCAGCACCCGCCGATGACGACTGTCCCGGCGTCCTGCGGGAGCCGCCGTCCTCAGTCCGACCGGGCCAGGCGGCGGACCAGTTTCGCGGCGCGCTTCTCCGCCCGGCGTTGCCGGTCGACCTCGCCGGCGAACAGGACGCCGTACCCGAAGGTGTCCTCCCCGGCCCGGACGGCGCGGTCCCGGAGGGCGATCACGTGCTCCTGCACCATGACGGAGTCCCGGTGCTCGCCGAGCGCGGACTGTAGCTTCTTGGCCGTCTCCATCCGGGAGGCCAGACGCGGGCCCAGGTCCAGGCCGGTGGCGTCCTGGACGGCCGTGACGGCGTAGCGCAGCCGCTTGGCTCCCTTGCGCACCTCGTGCAGCTGCTCGACGCGCCGCTGTGGGTCCTCCTCGGCGGTCGCCCGGGCGGCCAGGTCCAGCACGGCGTCCACCTGCTCGGTCGCCAGCGGCTCCAGCGCCCCCGCGGCGTCGGCGCAGGCAGCGGCGCCCAGGGCCGGGTGCAGCGGCACGTCCCGAGCGTACGCGTCCAGCCGGTCCAGCACTTCGGCATACGTGGCGGCGCGCATGCGCTTGAGCAGCTTGCGGCGCGCCCGGGCGTAGTCCTCGGCCAGGGCCCGGCGCAGCCGCCTGAGGGTCGCAGGGGGGATCAGCGCCGCCACCGGGCCGCCGGCGCCACCCGGAAGCGCCTCCAACCGCTGTTCCAGCTCCTCGAGGACCACCTCGGCGTCCCGGGCCCCCGAGAGCAACCGGCCCAGCCGGCGCAGGTCCTGGTCCGTACGGCGCGTGGCCTCCGGCTCCAGCAGCGGTCCGTAGGTCTGCAGCACCGAACGCAGGGTGCGGCACGCCACGCGGAACTGGTGGATCGAGTCCTCCACATCGCGGCGCACCAGTGGGTCCCAGCCCTTGAGCACCTTGAGTTCGGCGCGCACCGTGCGGGTGAGCACCGCGCCCAGGCCGGCCGGGCCCCCGTCCGGCAGCGGTACCGCCTGAGGGTCCAGCGGGTCGGCCGCCCTGCCGAGGACCTTCTCCGCCTTCGAGCCGGTGGCCGAGGGTTGGGCGCCGGCCTCCTGCAGCGCGGCCCCGACGGCGTCGAGGAACCGGACGGTGCCCGTGGCGGGTTCGGCGCCGCGCGCCGCGACGTCCTGTCCCGCGGCCTCGGGCACGCTCAGGGCGGAGTCCAGCAGGCCAGGGTCGACGACCTCCACCTCCCACTCGCGCCAGTGCTGGACGCGTGCTTCAGCACGCACGCCCACGGCCATCGCCGCCACCTGGTCGTCGCAGACCTCCGCCAGCGGCCGGCCGCGGCCGTCCATGAGGTCGACCACCGAGCGCAGAGTGCTGAGCCGGGCGACCGGGGCGAGCACCTTGCCCCGCACGTGGACCTGCACCAGGTCCCGCACGTGCTCCGGGACGCGCACCCCCTCACCCCCGGGCCCCGCCTCGTGCCGGCCGGACTCCTCCCAGGGCGACTGCAGCTCCAGGCGGTGCTCGCCGGAGGCGATCTTGACGTGCCAGCCGGCGTCGGGTCCGCCGCTGCGGCGGCGCAGCGTCACCCGGTTCGCCGAGAGGTCGCGCTCGGCGGTGTCGAAGTACACCGCCTCGAGGGCCACCGGAGGCCGGTAGCGGACCCGGGCCACTCCCCCCACACCGTTGAGCCGGGGCAGGGAGGTCTGCCCCTCGACGTCGAACTTCCGTTCGATCTCCACATGGACAGGTCCCACCATGGCACCATGATCCCAGACACGGCCCACCACCCCGGAAGAAACGAAGCCCGCCATCAACGCCTCGCCGTCATCCCCCAGCCCTGCCTCGACCCTGCCCACGGGTGAGGAGGTCGTCCAGAACCTGCCCTGGCGCTGGGACACCCAGGGGCGGGTCTTCCTCATCGGCGGTCTGGGCTTCATGTTCGATGCCTGGGATGTCTCCCTGAACGGCGTGCTGATCCCCCTGTTGCGCGCCGAATGGTCCCTCAGCGCCGGGCAGGCCGCCTGGATCGGCACGGCCAACCTGATCGGCATGGCCGTGGGCGCCTTCGTGTGGGGCACGGTCGCCGACCGCATCGGCCGCAAGAAGGCGTTCGCGGCCACGCTGCTGGTCTTCTCCGTCTTCACGCTCGCCGGGGCGCTCACGGGCGGTTTGGGCTGGTTCGTCCTGTTCCGCTTCCTGGCCGGCTTCGGCCTGGGCGGCTGCATCCCGGTGGACTACGCGCTGGTCGGGGAGTTCACCCCGCGCCGGCACCGGGGCACCGTGCTGACCGCCATGGACGGCTGGTGGCCGATCGGCGCTGCCGGGTGCGGGTTCCTGTCCGCCTGGCTCGTGGCCACCTGGGGGGACTGGCGACTGCCCCTGCTGGTGATGATCCTGCCGGCGCTGCTGGTGTTCCTGGTCCGGCTCCTGGTGCCCGAGTCCCCGCTCTTCCTCATCCAGCAGGGTCGGGAGGCCGAGGCGCGCCGGGTCATCGACGAGATGGTCCGGCGCACCGGCGCACCGGCCCGCGAGTACGTGCTGCCGCCCGTGCCGCGGCCGAAACCGCTGACCTTGGGGGCCCTCGGTGATCAGCTCGCCTCGCTGTGGCGGCACTCCGCCCGGGTGACCGTGGTGTCCTGGGCCCTGTTCTTCACCATCATGCTCGTGTACTACATCGCCCTGCAGTGGCTGCCGACCTTCCTCATCGACGCCGGGTACGAGCAGGCCCGGGCGTTCATCATGACCGGTGCCATGGCTGGCGTGGGGTTGCTGGGGGTGATCGTGGCAGCCTGGCTGGTGGAGAAGACCGGCCGCAAGTGGCTGCTGGCGGTCACCGCCGTGACCGCGTCCGGTCTGATGGCCGTGCTGGCCGCCCTGCTGGACGTGCCGCCGGCCGTGCTGCCCCTGGTGCTCTCCTTCGGGTTCGTGGTGCAGGTGGCCATTCCCGTGCTCTACACCTATGTCTCCGAGCTCTACCCCACCGAGTTGCGCGGGTCCGGCTTCGGCTGGGCCTCGGCCGTCTCCCGCATCGCCGCCGGCGTCGGCCCCCTGGTGTTCGTCGCGTGGCTGGTCCCGGCGGTCGGACTGGTCTGGTCCTTCGTGGTGACCGGGGCCCTCGTCCTGCTCGCCGTGGTCCTCATGGCCGTCGTGGCCCCGGAGACCAAGGGCCGCGAACTGGCAGTGACCGAGGCCTGACGGCCCCGCGGCCCCGTCGGCAGCCCGCCGCCAGACGCTTGCCTGGTCGTTACCGGGGCGTGACCTGGACGTCACCCGGCGGCTCAAGGGTGGGAGGGCCGGGTATGGGATGACCCGGCCGGACATTCCAGTGGAGGACAGCAGTGAACGAGAACACCACGCCCCCAGACCACCAGGCCGCCGAGCGGACTGCCGGCGCGGGCCGGACCCGTTGGACGGGCCGGCGCATCGCGACCGGCGCGCTGAGCGTCGTCGTCGCCGCCACCCTGGCCCAGAGTGGGGCCATGGCCGCGACCGCGACGACCGCGGCCGCCCAGCCTGCCGGCGCCACCGCGCAGGGTCAGACCGAAAAGACCGAGGCAGCCGGGACAGCCGGGATGGACGGCAAGGACCGCGCGAAGGACCACAAGAAGGACCACAAGGACCGCAAGAAGGACCGCAGCCGCTCCGCGGACTGGGAGCGCAGCGCCTTCCGCGGCGAGGTGGAGGTCGTCGAGGGCGACGACGCCGAGGCCACCACCATCTCCGGCACCGTCTTCGAGGACCGTAACCAGAACTCCACCCAGGACCGCCGCGAGCGCGGGATCCGTGGCGTGAAGGTGTCCAACGGCCGCGATGTGGTCACCACGGACCGGCGCGGCAACTACGAGCTGCCGGTCTATGACAACATGACGGTCTTCGTCACCCAGCCCTCCGGGTACCAGGTGCCCGTCGACGAGGACAACGTGGCCCAGTTCTCCTACAACCACCTGCCCGAGGGCTCACCGGACCTGAAGTTCGGCGGCATCGAACCGACCGGCCCGGTCCCGGAGGAGCTGAACTTCCCGCTGGCCGCGAGCAAGGCGACCGGGTCGAAGACGCAGCACTGTGTCATCGGCGGGGACGTGCAGACCTACACGGAGGAGGAGGTCGAGTTCGCCCGCACCGGCGCCTTCGCCGACCTGGCCGAGCGCAAGGACTACACCGGCTGCGGCGCGCTGTTCATCGGCGACGTGGTGGGTGACGACCTCTCGCTCTACCCGAAGACGCGCGAGCTGAGCTCGATGCTCAACGGGCCTGCACGGTTCCTGCCCGGCAACCACGACCTCGACTTCGACGCCACCGAGCGCGAGCACAGCACCGATTCCTTCCGGGAGAACCTGGGTGCCGCGTACTACTCCTACGACGTCGGGCGGGCCCACGTGGTGGCCACCAGCAACCTGGACTTCCCCACCAAGGAGGATGCCGCCAAGGGTGACTACAACGGCAGCCTGGACGAGCGGCAGATGGAGTGGCTGCGCAACGACATCAAACGCACGCCCAAGGACCGGCTGATCGTCCTGGCCGGGCACGTGCCGCTGCTGGGCTTCGCCGACCAGGGCAGCGAGAAGCACCAGGTGGACCAGGTCAAGGAGATCTACGAGCTGCTGGAGGGCCGTGAGGTCATCACCCTCGGCGGGCACACCCACAGCGTGGAGAACCTGCGCGCCGGGGACTCGATGGCCGGCTGGGAGGAGCTGTTCGGGGTGGAGGAACTGCCCTTCACCCACATCACGGCTGGGGCGATCTCCGGGGACTGGTACAGCGGACGCATGCTCGAGGACGGCTACCCCACGGCCGTCCAGCGTGACGGCGCCTACCCCGGGGTGCTGACCCTGGACATCAAGGGCAACCGGGTCAAGGAGCGCTTCACCACCACCGGCGGCGACGAGGAGTTCCAGCAGACCCTGAGCCTGAACTCCCCGCGCTACCGGGACTGGTTCGAGGAGAACAAGGACCAGGGCGGCGAGGCCCCGGCGTTCGAGAATCCCCTGCAGGTCTCGCAGCAGGACCTGCTGGACCGCACCTGGCTGACCACGAACGTCTTCATGGGCTCCACCGGCTCCACGGTGGAGGTCTCGATCGACGGCTCGGATCCCGTGGAGGCCGTCCGCACCCAGCAGCTCGACGGCGAGGGCCAGCGCGTCGGTGCCCAGTGGTCCGACCCGGCCGCGGTGCAGGAGCAGCTGGTCCACGGCGGCTCCCTGGCCGACCGCAGCATGCACCTGTGGCAGTTCGAGCTGCCGGCTTCCCTCACGCCGGGTGAGCACACCGCCGAGGTGACCTCGACGGACGTGCACGGCCGGGAGTACACGGAGGAGATCACCTTCGAGGTCACCGAGTGACCCACCGCTGACACCGGACCGCATGCGCGGTCCGCACCAGGACGTCCCGGTGAACCCGGCGGCCCCGTGGAGTCCACGGCGGCCGCGGGGTCACCGGGACTTCTGCGTTCCACGGACCGCGGTTAGCGTGGGAGCGCCCGGCACCGGTGAGGAGAGGAGCCCATGGCGGAGCGGTTGATCCAGGCGGAGGGCGTTCAGTTGTGCACCGAGGCCTTCGGCGACTCCGCGGACCCGCCCGTGCTGCTCGTCATGGGCCTGGGTGCCTCGATGCTCTGGTGGGACGAGGACTTCTGCCGGTCGGTGGCCGGCGGAGGACGCTTCGTCATCCGGTACGACCACCGGGACACCGGACGCTCGGCCACCTCCCCGCCCGGACGCCCGGACTACACCGGGCAGGACCTCCTCGAGGACGCGGTCCGGGTGCTCGACGCCTACGCCCTGACGGCGGCGCACGTGGTGGGGGTCTCCGCGGGCGGGGGCCTGGCCCAGCTGCTGGCGCTCGACCACCCGGACCGGGTGCTCTCCCTGGTGCTCATCAGCACCAGCCCAGCCCTGTCCGGCGATCGACGGCTGCCGCCTCCGTCCCGGGACGTGCTGCGCTTCGCCCAGTCCGTGGACGTCGACTGGTCGGACGAGGCCTCCGTGGCCGACTACCTCGTGGCCTACGAGCGGTTGCTGGCCGGCTCGCGGCGCCCCTTCGATGCCGCCACGACGAAGGGGCTCGTGGCCCGCGACGTGGCGCGGGCCCGCGACATCCGGGCCATCCAGAACCACGACCTGGTCGAGGACGAGGACCGGCTGCGCCCGCCGCTGTCCACGATCGCCGTGCCGACCCTGGTCCTCCACGGCGACGCCGATCCCCTGTTCCCGCCGGCCCACGGCATGGCCCTTTCCGAGGAGATCCCCGGGGCCCGTCTGGAGCTGCTCGAGGGCGCCGGCCACGGCCTGCACGGGGCGGACTGGTCACACGCTGCCCGGCTGGTCCTCGAGCACACCGCGGGTGATCACTGAACCGGCCCGGGCCGGCCTCGCCGCCACGGTGGTGACGGCCGGGTGACGGCCGGTGACGGTCAGGCCCGCGGGGACCGGTTGGCCTCGATGTCGGCGCTGCGCAGCAGCACCAGGGCGACCGTCGCGACGATCACCACCCCGGCCACGCCGATGTAGATCGCCTGCGGGGTCCAGCCGACGTCGAGCAGGGCGCCGGTGGCCATCGGGGCCAGGATGGCGCCGGCCCGGCCGATGCCGATCGCCCAGCCCGCCCCGGTGCTGCGGACCGAGGCGGCGTAGGACTGCGGGGTCAGCACGTACAGGCCGGCGATGCAGCCGTTGATCAGCATGCCGACCACGATCCCGAGCGCGAACACCGCCCACACGATCGCCGCCGAGGAGATGAACAGGACGATGGCCCCGGCCGCCCCCACGGTGAACCAGACCAGCGTGGCGCGGGTGGACCACCGTGCGGTCAGCACGCCGAAGAGCAGGGACCCGATGGTGCCACCCAGGGTCAGCATGATGCCCGCGACCACGCCCTGGTTCTGGGTCAGTCCCGACTCGTTGAGCAGCCGCGGGGTCCAGGAGTTCACGAAGTAGAAGCCGAACATCACGGCGAAGAAGGACACCCACACCAGGATCGTCACGGTGCGGTTGCGCCGGTTGAACAGGGCACCGATCCCCCGGTCTTCCTCGGCCCCCGACGCCGGCGCGCCCGCCCGGGCACGCCCGGTGGCCTCCGGCAGGGCGGTCACCGGGTCCTGGCCGACTCGCCGGGCGATCCGGTTGACCTTCTCCAGCGCCCCGGCGGGCCGCCGGTCGTACAGGTACGCCGCCGACTCCGGCAGCAGGGCGAGCACGAGAACCAGGGCGAACACCGTCAGCACCCCGCCGAGGGTGAACACCGCGCGCCAGCCGAAGTGCTCCATCATCCAGATGGCGGCGGTACCGCCCAGCGAGGCCCCCACGCCGTAGCCCGCGGCGTAGATGCTCACGGCCAGCCCGCGCCGGGCCCGGTTCGCGTATTCCGAGGAGATCACGTTGGTCCCCACCAGGATGCCGCCGATCCCCAGGCCGGTCACGATGCGCCATACGCCCAGTTCCCACGCGTTCGTGGAGGTGGCGGACAGGAAGAGCCCGGCGGCGTTCACCACCAGGGCGAGCACGGTCATGTTCCGCCGGCCGATCCGGTCCGCGACCGGCCCCAGGGCCAGGGAACCGATGGCCATGCCGATCAGCCCGGCGCTGAGCAGGAAGCCCAGCTCGGCGCCGGAGAGGCCGAACTCCTCGGTGACGGGTGTCGCCGTGAAGGCCATCGCCAGCACGTCGTAACCGTCCAGGGCGTTGAGGAACGTGCAGATCGCGATGATGAGCCACTGGTAGGCCCCCATCGGGGCGTGCTCGATCCGTTCCCTGAGGTCCGCGGCCCCCGTGGAGTCCCCTCCCGATCGTGCCTGTGCACCGGTCGTGGCGTGCCCCTGGTCCATGGTCGTTCATCCCTCTCGGACGCCGGAATAGTGACTACCTATCGGCATAGGTATTTCGTCGGCTGGAACACTACCGGTGAGCCCGATCACATGCAAGGGTGACGTACATTGACCGGTATGCCCGCACCGGAGGACCGCCTCGAGCTCAGCGTCGGCGAGGACACCGTCACCGCCGTCCACGCACGCCCCGATCCCCCGGGCCGCCCCGGTCCGCACCCGACCGTCGTGGTGGCCCACGGCGCCGGCGCCGGCATGGACCACCCCTTCCTCACCGGCTTCACCGGCGCGCTCAACGACGCCGGCGTGGCGACCTGGCGTTTCAACTTCCCTTACGCGGAGGCAGGCCGCCGGTTCCCGGACCGGGCACCGAAGGCCATCGCCACGTGGCGGACGGTGATGGACGCGGCCCGCGCACGCGCCGGGGACGGGCCCGTCTGGGCGGCCGGGAAGTCCTTCGGCGGCCGGATGGCCTCGATGGCCGCCGCCGAGGGGATGCCCGCCGCGGGCCTGGTGTTCCTGGCCTACCCGTTACACCCGCCCGGCAAGCCGGACAAGCTGCGCGATGAGCACCTCTACGGACTGACCCTGCCCATGCTGTTCCTGCAGGGCACCCGCGATCCGTTCGCCCTGCCGGGTGAGCTGGAACCGGTGGCCGCACGCGTCGGCCCCCACGCCGTCGTGCACCGCGTGGACGACGGCGACCACTCGTTCGCCGTCCGGCGCGACCGGCGCACCCCGGACCAGACGGGCGCCGGTCTGGCCCGCGTGGTCCTGGACTTCATCGCCGCGCACCCGTGATCCCGGGCCGGTTCCCGGGCCATCGCATCAGGGCCTCCAGCGGCCCCATGCGGAACCGCCGGGTCCACGCCCAGGCGAACGCCAGGCACCCCAGGCACAGCACGGCGGTGACCAGGTAACCACCGGCCAGGGAGTCCGGTCCAGGCCGGACGAACACCGCCAGGGCCACCAGGTGGCCCACGTAGACGGTCAGGGACAACCGGCCCAGGGCCGCGAGCGCCGGCGTCCAGCGGGTCAGCCACCGCTCGGCGAGCAGACAGGCCCCGAGCACGAGCATCGCCGCGCCGGTGCTGGAGACCAGCCAGAGCGGCATCTGGGAGTGTGCGGTCACGGAGACCAGCCGGTCCCAGTCCACGGTGCGGCCCGGTTGACCGGTCAGGAGGATGAGCAGCCGGGAGAGCAGGTAGGCCCCGGCAGCCGCGGCCGCCCCGCCGAGCACCAGCCGGCGCTGCAGCCCGCGGTCCCGCAGGTCGAGCCGGCCCAGGGCCAGGCCGGCCAGGAACGGCACCACCCAGACCACGGCGGGGTAGGACCCGGAGAACAGGATGCCGTCCAGGATCGCCGGTGGCGGGTCCCGGAGCGTCGGTTCCGTGATGACGAACGCGTCCGTACCGTGGCGCACCGCCAGCCAGAGCAGGGGCCCGGCCAGCGCGAACACCGCGCACAGGGCCACCGGCACCCAGGTGGGTGCGCGCAGCAACGGCAGGCACGCGAGGAACAGCACGCCGTAGAGCGGCAGGATGACGCTGGCCTCGTGCCCGGCCATCTGCAGCGCCAGTCCGCCGGCCAGGAGCAGCGCCGCCCGCCAGACGACGGTGCCCCAGGGCATCGGGCTGGGCGGACGGAGGCGCACGCCGCGCGTGAGGATGGACATCCCGATCCCGGCCAGGAGCATGAACAGCACGGAGGACCGCCCCAGCGGCACGTCGTAGAGCGTGCCCAGCACGCCGCCCTCACCGCGGGGCCCGACGTTGACGGCGATCATGCCGATGATCGCCAGGGCGCGGGCCACGTCCAGGCCGACGAGGCGGCCGGCCCGTGGTGTGGTCCGCCGGGTGCGCAGCGGGGCCCCCTCGAGGGGCGGGTCGTCATCCTGCTGATAGGACGGGGATACGGTGCCCATGGCCGTCATCCTTCACCCTTCGGCCCCGTGGCGTCAGCAATCGCCACGTCGGCCTCCCGCCGGGAGTCCGTGGCCCCGGTCACCTCGCCGTTCTCGTAGTCGATCTGCAGGGCCTGCACCGATCCGAAGATCGCCTCGGCGCGTTCGGTGCGGCGCAGCTGCCAGCCGCGCCGGTCGATGAGCCGGTGCAGTTCCGGGGACGGGTCCTGCTCCACCGCGAGCACGCCGTCCTGCAGGTGGTACCGCGGTGCGTCCACGGCCTGTTGCACCTGCGCGTCCTGCAGCCCCCACGCCACGAGGACCGTGGCGAGGATGTTGGGGATCTGGTGCCCACCGGGGCTGCCGAGCCCCAGCACGGGGCGGCCCTGCCCGTCCAGCACCATGCTCGGCGCCGACCAGCTCACGGACTTGCGGCCCGCTTCGGGCCGGTTCGCCGCGGAGGCCTCGGTCTCGAACCGGGACAGCTGGTTGTTGAGGAAGAACCCACCCACGGAGGCGGACGCGGCGCCACCCCAGAAGCTCGTCAGCGTGTTGGTCATGGAGACCGTGAACCCCGTGCGGTCCACCACCGTCAGGTGCGTCGTGTTGCCGGCGGCCACCTCCCCGGGCTCCGTGAGAGCCGTATCCAGCGCCTCGGAGCCTGGCACCTGGGAAGCTGGCACCACGGCGGCCGGTTCGCCGGCCGCGCGCAGGGCACCCGCCGCCGGACCACCGGAGGGGCCGGCCGCAGCAGCCAGCAGGTCCAGCCCGTCCGCGAGGGCCGCGTTCCGTTCCGGGTCCGTGAGCCGCTCGACCGGGACATCGACGAAGTCCGGGTCCCCGAGGACGTCGGCGACCGAACCGTTGGCCGCCGTCCAGGCTGCGGCGAGCCGGTCCACGTACCCCGCCGTGCCCGGGGCATGCTCCTCGATGCCGAGGGCCTCGGCGATCTGCAGTTGCTGGACCACGGCCGCGCCGGGCAGCGGCGGGGCCGCCGAGAGGATCTCGTAGTCCCCGAACTCCCCGCCCACCGGGTCGACCTGTTCGGGGGCGTAGGCCTCCAAGGACGCCGCGTCCAGGCCGTCCACCTCCGCGAGCCGGTCCGCGATGCTGCCGGTGTAGAACGCCTCGGGGCCCTGCTCGGCGAGGATCATCATCGTCCGGGCCAGGTCCCGTTGGACCAACCGCTCCCCTGCCTGGAGCGGTCGGCCGCCGGACCCGTGGAAGTGCTCGAGGCCCTGGATGGAGGCAGGCCCGTAGTCGGCACGCATCCGGGCGGCCAGGAACTCGGAGACGGGGAATCCCTCACCGGCCAACCGGATGGCCGGCTGCAGCAACTCCTCCCAGTCGAGGCTGCCGTGGTCGGCGTGGATCTGTGCGAGGCCGGCCACGAAACCGGGCACGCCCGTGCCGGAGGCCGGGATGCGTCCGTCCCGGGCCACCACCTCGCGGTAGTCGTAGCTCGTGGCCTCCTCCCCGGGTGCTGCCAGCAGCGCCGATCCGCCCCCGCCGATCCCGGAGGCGTACGGTTCGACCACGGCCACGGCGAAGGCCGTCGCGATCGCGGCGTCCGCGGCGTTGCCGCCGGCGTCCAGGACCTGCATCCCCGCCTCGACCGCCGCCGGGTGTGCCGCGCTGACGCCGTGCTGGCGCAGGACGGCGTCCTCAGCCGGCGCGCTGCCCGAGGACGCTCCGGTGCTCCCGATCGCCGGGTCCGAGTGCGCCCCAGGCGCCGGGACGGACGAGGCAGACGAAACGGACGGGGCGCTGGACGACGTCGGCGCCGGGCCGGGGGCCGGGCCCTGGCAGGCCGTCAGGATGAGCAGGGCGGCGGTCAGCGGCGCGGCCACGCGGACCGGGTGCGAGGTCATGGTGCTCCTGTTCCTCCGGCGCGCCGCCGGCGGGAATGGGGGTGGGTCACGGCCACGGGTTGTCTAGAACTATCCCACACGCACCCGCCCGTGACGCGGGATGGCCGCGGTGGCCCCGGGTGCGCAGGAACCTCTGCTCCGGTGACCAGCCGGTGTCAAGGTTGGGGCCGTACCGTCGAAGACGTCACAAGGTGCGAGTGATGATGACAGAAGGCCCCGGCATTCCCCTCTGCCGGGGCCTTCGCCATGCCCGGCCCAGGATCTACGCTGGGTCCATGACCGGCACCGACACCCCCTCCTCCCCCGGCCCGGAGGCCGTCGACGCGTACATCGCCGGGTTCCCGGACGTGGCCCGCGCCGTCCTGGCTGAACTGCGCGGGCTCGCGCGCGCCACCGTGCCGGAGGCCGCGGAGACGATCAAGTGGAATGCCCCGGCCTACGTCCACTCCCGCGGCACCATCCTGTTCCAGTTCTCCGGGCACAAGGCCCACGCGAGCATGGTGTTCACCCCCACGGTGCGCGAGGCGTTCGACGACGACCTGGTGAACTTCGAGACAGGCAAGGGCTCGGTGAAGCTGTTCTACGGCCAGCCGGTCCCCCACGACCTGCTGGAGCGGATGATGCTGGCCCGCCTGCGCGAGTACGAGGACGAGGGCGTGCTCTGGATGTAGGCGGTGCCGGAACACCGGTCCCTAGGCCGGGGGCCGCAGGTGGCCCCTAGACTGCCACCATGCCTGATGCCGCAGACCTCCCGGATCCCCGCGTGCCCACCGCCGTCGTGTTCGTCGATCTGCAGGAGGGCTTCTTCGAGTTCCCCGACCTGCACGACACCCGCGCCCTGATGGTCGAGGAGGCGAACTGGCTCGCCGCCCAGGCCCACGCCGGCGGCCATCCGGTGTTCGTGGTGAACACGGTCCACCAGAAGGACAAGTCCACGTGGACCCTGAAGATGCTCGAGGACGACCAGGGCTTCAACTTCGAGGGCACGTGGCAGGCGAGCCTGCTCGACGGCCTGGACCTGGAGCCGGCGCAACACCTGGTCAAGACCCGGGACAGCGCCTTCTTCGAGACCGGGCTGCTGGAGCAGTTGCGCGAGGCCGGTGTCCGCCGCGTCGTCCTCGCCGGCGTCACCGCCGAGTCCTGCGTCTCGGCCACCGGCCGGGACGCCTTCGCCTACGACTTCGAGGTGGTCTACGCGCGCCAGGCGATCGCGTCCTCGGATGCGGACCGCGGATGGACGGACCTGGAGAACATCAGCGCCGACTTCCGCCAGACGATCCTGAACCGCCCCGAGGTTCAGCGGATGCTGGCGGCGAAGTAGTCCTCGGGGCGCTTGCCCGCCGCCAGCTCGCCGAGCACGGCCAGCAGCAGGTGCCGTTCCTGGACCTTGATCCGTTCATGGAGCACCTCCTCGGTGTCCGTGTCCAGCACCGGCACCGCGGCCTGGGCCAGGATCGGACCGGTGTCCACACCGGCGTCGGCGATGTGCACGGTGCAACCGGTGACCTTGACCCCGTACCGCAGGGCGTCCCGCACCCCGTGGGCGCCCGGGAAGGCGGGCAGCAGCGCCGGGTGGGTGTTCAGGTACCGGCCCCCGAAGGCTGCCAGGAACTCATCGCCCACGATTCGCATGAAGCCCGAGGAGAGGACGTAGTCCGGGGCATAGGAGGCCGTGGTGACGGTGAGCGCGTGGTTCCAGGCGGCGCGGTCGTCGTACGCGGCGAAGTCCACCACGAAGGTCTCGATCCCGGCCGCCGCGGCCCGTTCCAGTCCCCCGGCATCGGGCCGGTCCGCGCCCACCGCCGCGATCTCGACGTCGAGCCGGCCGGCGGCGACGGCGTCGATCACCGACTGCAGGTTGGTGCCGGAACCGGAGACGAGGGCCACGATGCGCATGGGCTCCATGGTAGGTCCACGTAAGGTGAGGCCATGATCTCCTACAGATCAGTCAGCAAGAGCTTCGCCGACGGCACCGTCGCGGTCCGGGACTTCAGCCTCGAGGTCCCGCGCGGCACCCTGACCGTGCTGGCGGGCTCCTCGGGCTGCGGCAAGACGACCCTGATGCGCATGGTCAACCGGATGGTGGACCCCACGGCGGGTCAGGTGCTTGTGGACGGCGAGGACGTGGCCGGGCTCGAACCGGTGGCCCTGCGCCGTCGCATCGGCTACGTCATGCAGAACGCGGGGTTGCTGCCCCACCGGACGGTCGCCCAGAACATCGCCACCGTCCCGCGGCTCAACGGTCTGGACCGCCGGGCCGCACGGCGCCGCGCCGGGGAGATGATGGAGCTCGTGGGCCTGGACGCCGCCCTGGCCGACCGTTATCCGGCCCAGCTCTCCGGCGGCCAGCAGCAACGGGTAGGCGTGGCCCGGGGCCTGGCCGCGGATCCGGACATCCTGCTCATGGACGAGCCCTTCGGGGCCGTGGACCCCCTCGTCCGCGCCGAGCTGCAGCATCAGCTGCGCCAGCTGCACGGCCAGCTCGGCACCACCATTCTCTTCGTGACCCATGACATGGACGAGGCCCTGGCGTTGGGGGACCAGATCGTGCTGCTGCGCTCCGGCGCGCAGATCGCCCAGCAGGGCACGCCCCGCCAGTTCGTCACCGAACCCGCGGACGACTTCGTGCGCACCTTCCTGGGCCTGGACCGCGGCCAGCGGACCCTGCACCGAGAACGGGGAGCGGACGGCTCGGTCGTGGTGGTGGACGCCCACGGCCGTCCCGCCGGGGTCCTCGCCGACCCGGCGCTCGAGTCCGAGGCCGGCGGGCGACCGGAGGATCCCGCGGCCTGCAGGCCGGCGTCGGGCCCGGTGCAGGAACCGGCCCCGTGACCTGGGTGCTGGAGAACCTGCCGCTCATCGCGGACCGCACCTGGGCGCACCTGGCCACGTCCTTGCCTGCCGTCCTGGCCGCCCTGGTCATCTCCGTGCCGCTGGGCTGGCTCGCGCACCGGTACCGGTCCCTCAACGGCCCCGTGCTGACCGGGGCGGGACTGCTCTACGCCATCCCCTCCCTGCCGCTGTTCATCGTGCTGCCGGCCCTCATCGGCACCGGGGTCCGGGACGCGGTCAACGTGATGGTCGCCCTCACCCTGTACGGCGTCGCCCTGCTGGTGCGCAGCGTCGCGGACGGCCTCGACGGCGTGCCCCCGGAGGCGCGCAACGCGGCCGTGGCCCTGGG